>JAUSPI010000276.1 GCA_030655775.1 Syntrophales bacterium | reverse complement strand
AAAAGACACACGGATAAGTGATTGACATTTATAAAGCAACAAGAGACCTTTGCAGAACCCCAGTATTGTCATTGCGAGTCCCGATGAAATCGTGGACGAAGCAATCTCACAACACATTGATAAGCCACGAGATTGCCGCGTCGCCTTGCTCCTCGCAATGACCGGAAAAGCAGTTATTCAAAGCTCTCAATAAGTAATTTCCCAGGAACTGAAATTTATGGATTGGTAATCAATTAAAACGTGCCGCATATTCTGTGCCGGTAAACATAGTTGAAGGCCAGTCTCGACAATCTACGAGAGAGTACTGACAGTTTTTGTATAACGCAAGGGGGTCTTTAGAAGAAGTTCGATATTTTTTATTGCTTTCAATGGAATTGGGATATTAAAGTGAAAAAGATCATGAAATTCTCGAATCAAAATATGAATCAGCAAGCAAGATGCTGAATGCACTCATCAAATCACTTAAACGTTTTCTTTAATCCTTAATCCCATAATCCTTAATCCCATAATCCTTAATCCTATACTTACCGGAGGAAGAAAAATGACCGACAAACAATCCAATCAGCAGCCAGATCCGCAAAGTTACCCCCCATATTATGAAGATGAGATCAATCTTATCGACTATCTCCGGGTAATATGGAAGTGGAAATGGCTTGTCGTAGCCGGCACACTTATTTGTGCTGTTGTAGCGGCCGTCATAAGCCTCCAGATGCCGAGGATCTATGAAGTTTCTATGATGATTGAGCCGGGCATTGCCGGTATCAAGAACGGAGGCTTTATTTACATTGACTCTGCGGAAAATATAAGCGGAAAGATAGGCGAAGGGATCTACAATAGAAGGATAGAAGAGGCGCTGAGTTTGGGACCTTTGAAGGCCAGGGTTAAATTCAAATCTGTGGTTGTCAAAAAAGCCAATATAATAAAAGTCACCTCCCAGTGGCAAGAGGGTAACACAGACCTCGGGGTGAAAGGTACCCGGCAGATAATTCGTTTCCTTTCTGATGATTACGCAAAAATCATTGAGCAGAGAAAGGGGGATTACGACAATCAGATATTCATGAAGCAAAGTGAGATCAACGAAATTGGAACAAAGAGGAAAGATATAGATAAGCAGATTCTCATGAAGCAAAATGAGATCAGCAAAGTTGAAACGCAGGGGAAAGATATAGACAAACAGATTAAACTCGAGCTGAGTGAAATCGAAAAAATACGGAATGAGATAAAAATGAAGCAGGCAACCCTCGGAAATATCGAACAGAGAAAGGGAGAACTGCAGGAGGAGATAAAGGGCGTTAAGGACAATACGGAGAAGATTGTACAGCAACAGGGAGCCCTTTTGAAAGACGAAAGACCGGGCAAGGATCTCTCCCTTCTCCTCTATTCCACCACGATTCAGCAGAACGTGTCCTACTTCAACCAGTTGACCAACCAGCTCTACGACTTGGGGACTAGGGAGAAAACAATAGAGACCGAAGTTGATAGGTTGAGTAAAAGAATAGATGATATTAAAACGGGGATAGAGAGGCTTAATTTAAGTAAGATGGAAGGGCTGCAGGCTAAAATTTACGATATCAAAACTGAAATAGAGAAGATAAAATTGCACAAGACGGAAGGGCTACAAACAAAGATTGATGATATCAAGGCCCAGATAAATACGCTGAATCTGGAGAAGGAACTGATCAGCAATATAAAAATAATTCAGGAGCCAGAGGTCTCGCTGCACCCCGTCAAACCCAAAAAGAAACAGATCGTTCTCCTTGCCGGATTTGCCTCACTGTTTATGTTTGTCTTCCTTGCCTTCTTCATTGAATACATACGGAATGCATCAAAAGAAGATTAAAGGAGATTTTTATCAGTCATACTCGGTTAGTGCTGAGTATTTAATACATGAGCATCCCGGCTTCGCCTGATAGTTACAGTATTGGGGTATTATCATGAACGTTTTGCAGGATTCCTTCCAAATGGGCTTTAAATACTTTGATTAAATGTGAGAATAAATGGTGATAAAAAAGTCAGCAAAACTACTTGGAAACACAGCAAAAAAAGTACCTGAAAATACAATAGATATTTAATAATACTTTACAATGACGTTGTTGTGTCTCGCATTTATTCCATCGGGAAAATTTAAAGACCTCTTCTTAGCTTAACTGTATGAGAGCAACCAAAATTTTACATTTTATATTTCTCGCTTATCCTAGCTGTTACGACTATTTTTCACCAACCCGGTCTTGAGTCCGATTTTTTAGGAATCCATATTCAAGGTTCGGCCGATAGTACGGGCCGGAGATGATATTTTTGTTATGATGAGTCCATCTTACCTCCACCACAAGTCAATTTCAGGGCAGCGTAGGCCGCCCCGGGGTACTGTTATGCCCCCCCTGTTTTCTCATGCTGGTACCACCCTGATTCCTCGGAGGAGATTGAAAGCCATCTGCCGGAACATCGCGTCAATGGCATTCTTGATCAACCTCGGGAACCTGGCCCTAAAGGCATTATTGTGAAGATGAGAGATACCAAAATACTGTTCGACAATATACCGCTTCTTCGAGATCTTTTTGTTTCGCTCTTTCTCGTAGTCTGTCAGCTTTGCCGTGGTCGTGTCCTTTCGCATGATGCCATCTTCAATATGGTTGCTATGAAGAAAATCTCTGTTTGGTTTTCCACAGTATCCTTTATCGGCATACACCTTTTTGATGGGGCTCTTCGTATGACAACTGCCGGCAACACAAAGAGGGAGATAAGGACTGTCATGGTGAGAGGCCGGGGTTATCTCAGTAGCAAGAACAAATCCATAGCGGGTATCGACCGAGGTTTACCCCGTTAAATTCGAAGACTATTTAACTGGGGCATGTTCCTTCAGACCATAGTGAGGTTTATCATTCTTAACCGTCCAATCCGATTCGAGATCCCTGGAGAACTTAAGGGTGCTTCCGTTTTTGTCCAGTTTACCCGAGGTTGTTTCTCGTTTCTGTTTTTCTTTTTTCAGCTTCTCTTTGGTTATGGGATGGCTGGCCGACTGAACAAGGCGGGCGTCAATGGCTATGCCCTCGTTAATTGTTAAGCCCTTGGAGGCGAACTGGTTAAGGAGTTCATTGTTGATCATGCGCATGGTATCTTTGGAGAATCTGCCTCTGAATCGGGAGAAGGTTGAATGATCAGGAGCGGGATCATCGAGAGAAAGCCCCAGGAATTTCTTAAAGGAGATCCGATCATTCACCCGGTGAAATTGTTTGAGCATTGATGTATTACACGTATGTATTACAAAGTGAAAAAGATGGTAACTTTTATGTGGGATATACCGCAGATCTCAAACAAAGATTTGAGCAACATGAAAAAGGTTTGGTTGATTCAACAAGAGAAAGAAGACCTCTGCGATTAATATATTACGAAGCTTGTGTAAACATGCAGGATGCGACAAAGCGAGAAAAGTACTTGAAAACTTATTATGGAAGGATGTTTTTAAAGAAGCGGCTCAAATCTTATTTCACTGGGTTCACCCGGTGAAATTGCCTGAAAGGCAAAGATTTGTTATCTTTTATAGTATCTTCAAATCTTATTTCACTGGGTAAATCTGAGTTTCCAGTTCGGGGTCGGAATCGATCTTTACCCCGTTGAACCTGTCAATATTCAACTGGGGTTGAACCACTGCTGGATCAGGAGGCATTTCATAAGTATCAGTGGCGGGTAGGCTTCGCTGCCATCGGCACTTTTGCCGACGGGATAGTTTTCCATGCGCAGATTATCAATTCTGGACCAATTCACGATGGCGCTGATGTGCTCCATTCTTTTGATGGCCCTGTTCTTTTCAATGGAAGCAAAAAGAGAAAGATCGGTAAAGGTGAGATTAGTTTTCATTTTCTTGAAGCCCATAGTTCCTCCAGAGAGATGAATTTAAAAGAAGTATGGCATAAAAATGGAGAAACAGCAAGTATTATTAATGTGTTAACCTCGCATGGCAGCTCTTTTCAACGGATGCTCTATGCTTAGAGATGGGAAGAATGAAGAGGTTGTGCAAAGGTCTCATGCAGTATATATTGTTGATATATACTATAGTGTGGTGGAGGTAGCAATGAAAACAGCAAAATTGTTTAAGAATGGGCAAAGCCAGGCAGTCAGATTGCCAAAGGAATTTAGAATTACAGGCAGCGAAGTATATATTAAAAAACAAGGTGATATGATTATCCTGTTACCCAAAGAAAAGTCATGGAATACTCTTTTTGACAGCCTGAACCATTTCGCAAAAGATTTTAAAATCGAGCGAAATCAACCCGTGGAAAATCAAAAGCGAGAGCCGATGTTCAAATGAAATACCTTCTGGATACAAATATTTGCATATACGTCATAAATGAAAAGCCAAAGAAGGTATTGAGAAAATTTGAGCAGTATCCAGTTCATGAATTTGGGATTTCTTCAATAACACATGCAGAGTTGCAGTATGGAGTTGCTAAAAGCTAGCATAAAGATACAAATCAAAAGGCCCTTCTGTCTGCGTCATTCATACAAATTGAGTCCTTTGCACAACCTCTTCATTCTTCCCATCTCTAAGCATAAAGCACACGTTGAAAATAGCTGCCATGCGAGGTTAACACATTAATAATACGTGCTGTTTCT
>JAUSPI010000275.1 GCA_030655775.1 Syntrophales bacterium | reverse complement strand
TAAAGTTTGAAGTGCCTAAAGTGAGCTAAAGTTAATGTACACGCCTTCGGCGCGGTCAAATTCGAAACAGGCTGCGCTGAAAGCGCATTTTTTAACTTTAGGCACTTTAGTTCACTTTACACTCTTAACTAAATCTTGCTGCTTGAACTGGTACCAATATCTGCGCAAAAAACGCAGTTGTTGAGAATAAAGACTGAGGGGGGATTATGACTCTGGAGGGAGAGAAGATGTCAAAACTTTTAGTTAACCGGAAACCTTTTATTGTCGGCATCATGGGAAGCCACAAGGGGAATCCCGCCACAATGAAAAATGCCTATCGCCTTGGAGAAGGAATTGCCAGAAAAGGTCATGTTCTCCTTACGGGAGGGGGGGATGGTCTGATGAAGGCAGCTTCCGAAGGGGCACATCGAGCCGGAGGCTTAGTGATTGCCATACTCCCCAGTGAGAGGAAGTTCCCTCTTAAAGGATATCCCAATGAATTTGTTGATATCCCTATCTATACCGGCATGTCTGATGCCAGAAATGTAATCAATGCCAAGACACCGCATCTTATGGTTGCACTGAGCGGTGGCTCAGGCACCCTTTCTGAAATAGCCGTTGCACTGAAGAGCGGGACCCCCGTTGTTGGTCTCCACTGCCCGGAATTTGAAATCGAGGAAGAAGGAATTTTAATAAGGGTGGAAACAGTTGAGGAAGTTCTTGAAGAGATAGATAAGTTTCTGAAAAACAAAAAAACTTAGAGTCTGTCCGAAAACGCACCAAAGTTGTCATTTCGAGCGGAGCGAGAAATCTTATTGTATTGAAAATACGTTGGTTTTAGATTTCTCCCTGGCCCAGACCTGGCTTGCATGGACAGCAGAATTACCCAAAGATGTCGCGCCAGGGCAGGCCCTTTGGTCGAAATGACATAAAGACCTATTCTCGGACAGCCTTTTAGGGGGGGGTCGCCCCTTGGAAGCTAAGGCACGACCCCCGACATGTTACAGAAGTTTCACGTTTTCCGCTGCCGGGCCCTTATCACCCTGCTTGACATCGAAGCTCACGCGCTGGCCCTCATACAAAGTCTTGAAGCCACTGCTTTCAATAGCACTGAAATGAACAAACACATCGCTGCCGTCATCCTGTTCGATGAAACCGAAGCCTTTACGTTCATTAAACCATTTTACCTTACCTTCTGGCATCGCTTATCCTCCTTTCTCAAAATTTTCCAAAGTCGGATTACCACAATGACAGAAAGCAGAAAGCCACCAAAACTCTGAAGAGCATGGTGGCAACCCTTTACACTTTAAATTGTCTGTGTTCATACCCAACTTTTGCTATACCTCTTGATCCGCATGCAATCACTTTATGTTATCAAGAGGAGTAAAATATATAGTGTAAAATACATATTAAAACTAATTCTTTATGTCAAGGGCTTTTTTAATGACCCCAAAATAGACTTTGACCCTTCCAACGCAGTAGGACAGGCGTCTCGCCTGTCCATAATGGTGAATCGCCGTGGACAGCCGAGACGGCTGTCCTACTGGATGGGGAAGACAGACTTTATTTTCAATGTCTATTTTGGGGTAAAGAAATTTTCCATACTTCATTCTGCGAGATAGGCTCTCATGCCCCTGATACTGTTGAAGGAGAAACGTTTTTCCCGGTCCTGTACGTCACCGGGAAGAGAGTGATAATGAGCCATCCCCCGGTTATTTTTCAGTAGTTCCTCGAAGACGGCTTCTTCAAATGGTTCACTTCCGGCCCGATAATGCTTTTCTACCGTGGCGAGCCAATTGTCTAACTGATCAAATGCTGTATCAAATACATTTACTATGTCTTGCCTGCGTCCATAGTGACCAAAACAGATGTGTGAAATATCGGCAGCAGCAGCTTTTTCCATGGAGTTTCGATAAATATCGTAGTTAAATACTGGTGGTGTTGCTATTCGAAGATAAAGGCCGTTTTTTAGCGGGTAGTTAACCCCTGCAACTTCTCCTGCAAATAGGATGTCATCAACTTGATAACACAAATGATGGGGTGCATGACCTGGTGTTTGTAATACATTGATGACTGTCTCTCCTTCTTCGATACAATCTTTGTAAAAAATATTGTCTTCGGGTATCGGTACAATTTCTCCGTATACCTCTGCGACGTTACCCAATATCTTCCGGGTTCCTTCCCACAATTTGCCGGGATCGACCATGTGGCGAATGCCTTTGGGATGACAGTTGATCTTAACATCCGGATAATGTTCCAACAGCAGTCCGGTGCCCCCTGCATGGTCAATATGAATATGAGTTAAAAGAATGTAGTCGATTTTTTTTACCTGCTGCTTTTTCAGTGCATCTACAAGAACAGGAATAGAGGATCGAGGACCGGGGTCTACTAAGATTGTCAAATCACCGGGGGTGAATATCCAACTGCTGATGAAATTTCGGAACCCATCTAAAGGTTGGTCTAAATCTACTAAATATAGATTTTCCATGGATTTATGAATTGTCATTGTCGAAATCCCTCCCGTATTTTTCATTTGACATCAAAATCTTATCTGGTACAGTAGCAAAAAATAGACCTTTGTCAATGAGATATACCCTGAAATAGACATTGAAAATAAAGACTGTCCTCCCCATCCCGTAGGACAGCCGTCTCGGCTGTCTAAGCGATTCACCATTATGGACAGGCGGGACGCCTGTCCTACTGTGGTTGGAAGGGTCAATGTCTATTTTTGAGATATATGTGGCCGTTGAAGGAGTTCAGGAATGTATTTAGAGTACTGGGGACTTAAAAGATTTCCCTTTGAAAATGTTCCAGATCCGAATTTTATGTACTATTCACCAGAGCACGAAGAAGCACTGGCCCGGTTTCTCTATGTGGTAAAAGAAAATAAGGGTATGGTTTTGCTTACAGGGGAAATTGGCAGCGGAAAAACAACGTTAAGCAGGGTCTTGATACAACAGCTTTCCAATATAAAGTTCGATGTAGCATTGATTATAAATCCAGTTCTCGAGCCCATGGATTTTTTAAGGGAGATTCTGTACAATCTTGGTGTTAATTTTGATAAGGATAAGAATTTTCACAAGTCGGATTATTTAAACATGTTACATGAAAAAATACTGGAAAATGTTCGCAACAGTACGGCTACTTTGCTAATATTTGATGAAGCCCATTTAATACCAGATAAAACCTTTGAAGAGATACGTTTGTTATTAAATTTTCAGTTAAATGATAAATTTATGTTAACAATTATATTGCTTGGCCAGCCGGAGTTGAGGTCGATTATTAAAAATATGAAGCAATTAGACCAGAGGGTCGCAATAAGGTATCACTTGAATCCACTTAGTTATAATGAAACAGTGAGGTATGTGGTGTTTCGTTTTAAAAAGGCCGGTTTGACCAGAAATATCATCACGCGACAGGCGGTAGATGAGATATACCGCTATTCAGAAGGGCTGCCAAGGCTGATAAATAACATTTGCGACATTAGCCTTATGACAGGATTTATCTCAAAGGCAAGGATTATTGATTCCAAGATTATCAAAGAAGCCGCACGGGATCAGGGCTGATTTGTAGCAGCCGATCCCCCATTAAGTCTTTCCTTTTTCGAAGATCATCAAAAACCTTCCGTTTTACTTGACTGCTAAACTGGACAATCTCGTAAAAAGTCGTAAACTGCACCATTTGTCATCCTGAACTCGTTTCAGGATCTCACTTGTTTCAGCATCTAATTATTTCAGCAAGTTCAAGACCCTGAATGATCCTGAAACAAGTTCAGGACATGATTTTGGGTGACAAAAAATGACTTTTTCCTTGGCCGCTAAACTTTAAAGATACGCGACAGGACTTCCCTGATTCGGTTAAGATAGTATCTG
>JAUSPI010000274.1 GCA_030655775.1 Syntrophales bacterium | reverse complement strand
AGCTCCGCTATGCCGTTTTACGGCATTATAATTGGAAGTAACTTACGTTTTTAACAAATTCATTATTTCTGGTAAATATCAAGAAATATTAACAACTTACAATGTGTTTGCAAATTTAAGTTCCTTGAAAGTCGGAGATTCTCCGCAGCTTGCTGCGGGGAGATTCAAAAAGTTTCTTGACAATGGGTGGTCGGTTTCTGTATTGTACATGATAAGTTTAAAGAGTAAGGAATTTCAGAATGAGAACACTTACAGGGAATCAAAATTATTTCTGGTGCTGGTGGCTGAATAATGCCTTGAAGGAGTGGGCCGTCGGGATCTGATTATACAAAATGATAGTATTTCAAAGACCGTAGCCATTCCTGGCCACGGTCTTTTTTTTCAAGTTAAGAAGGGGCTGTGGGAAATACCTGCATCCCCTTTTTCTGTTATCGGGGTATACTAAAAAGAAAAGGAGCACACTATGTTAGTTGTAATGAGTCAAAAGGCAAAACCGGAAGAGATTGACGCTGTAGTTGCAGCCATCCATGGAAAAGGGTATACGGCACGCCCGATTCCGGGAGGAGAGAGAACGGCTATCGGTATCTTGCATAATGAAGGGGCCGTTGACGCCTCTTATTTTCTGGGACTGGCCGGTGTTAAGAACGTCATCCCCGTCACGCATCCGTATAAACTGGTAAGCCGTGAATTCCAGCCTGAAGACACTATCATACAGATAGGAGATGTTATGATAGGCAACGGTTATCTGACCATCATCGCCGGTCCCTGTGCGGTTGAAAGCGAAGAGCAGTGCTTAATCATCGCCCGGAGAGTGAAACAGGCCGGGGCGCAAATATTCAGGGGAGGGGCTTTCAAACCGAGAACGTCGCCCTATTCATTTCAGGGTCTTGGTGAAAAAGGACTGCAAATCCTGGCTAAGGTGCGCGAAGATACGGGAATGCCGGTTGTTACAGAGGTTTTAGACAAGGAAACGTTTGACCTGGTTGAGGAATATGCCGACGTAGCTCAGATCGGGGCACGGAACATGCAAAACTTCAGTCTGCTTAAACGAGCAGGGCAGTCAAGAAAGCCGGTTCTTCTCAAACGCGGGATGGCCGCCACTATTGAAGAATGGCTCATGGCAGCAGAATACATCATGGAAGGCGGAAACACGCAGGTTATTTTATGTGAGAGGGGAGTCCGTACCTTTTCCCACCACAGCCGGAACACGCTGGATCTCTCGGCTGTCGCCGCCGTGAAACTGGAAAGCCATCTTCCCATCATAGTCGACCCCAGCCATGCCGCCGGACGTCGCGATCAGGTGATTCCGTTAAGCCGTGCCGCTGTTGCCGTAGGTGCTCACGGACTGATGGTGGAAGTGCACCATGCTCCGGAAGAAGCTCTCAGCGACGGAGCGCAGTCACTTTATCCGGAAGGTTTTGAGATACTGTGTAATCAGATTAAACCCATTTTTGATATTTTTTAATCCACAGATTTCGCAGATTACACGGATTGCTCTCATTACTTGAAGTGCGATGTGAAATCTATGAGCCAAAGGGGCCAGGGAAAAATTTCTATTGATAAAGCAATTCGTTAGTGGTATTAAACGCTCCTTTCACACCATCGACCGTCAGGAACTGCGACCCTTCCGGTCAGTGAGCTCAGCCGATTTTATTGAGGACAGCCACCAATTATTGATCGTTTCGCAAAAAGTCCAAGAATCCTTCCCCCGTCAATGAGGAGGGAATTTTGGGCTTTTTAATAGATCATCAAGGATAAAGGCCAGGATTTAATGGAAAATATACGTAACTTCAGCATTATAGCCCACATCGACCACGGGAAATCAACCCTTGCCGACCGGCTGATACAATATACGGGTGTTTCCGATGCCCGGACATTCAGGGACCAGATCCTCGATACTATGGATATCGAGCGTGAGAGGGGCATTACCATCAAAAGCCAGGCGATTTCCCTCCCCTACGAGGGGCGGGACGGCACAGCATACACGCTCAATCTCATCGACACCCCCGGCCATGTAGATTTTTCTTATGAAGTCTCCCGTTCCTTAGCTTCCTGCGAGGGGGTGCTTCTTCTGATCGATGCGGCTCAGGGAGTGCAGGCTCAGACACTTGCCAATCTCTACCTGGCGATGGAACACGACCTCGAAATCATACCGGTTATCAATAAGATTGACCTCCCGTCAGCGGACGTTGATCGTGTTATAGAGCAGATAGACCGGGAGCTGGGGCTCGATCCGGACAACCATCTTCAATGTTCGGCAAAAGAAGGGACGGGGATCGAAGATATTCTTGAGGCCATCGTGGAGAGGATTCCAGCTCCAACGGGTGATCCCGAAGCCCCCCTTGCCGCCCTTATTTTCGATGCTCAATACGATTCCTTCCGCGGCACGGTGATCCACTGCCGTATCGTCGACGGGACGGTAAAAAGCGGGGACATCATCCGCTTTATGTACAACGGTGCCGCTTACAAGGTAGAGGAGGTTGGCCGATTCCTGCTTTCCCGGCAGAAGCGCGGCAGCCTCTCCGCCGGCGATGTCGGTTACATTATTGCCGGAGTTAAAACCGTCTCCGATGTACGAGCCGGGGATACGATCACCCTCGACGGCAGACCCTGCAGTCAGCCGCTGCCCGGTTTCCGGGAAGTAAAACCGGTGGTCTTCGCCTCCATCTACCCCATGGACTCCGACGAGTATCAGGATCTGGCCGATTCGCTTGAAAAATACATATTAAACGATGCCTCCTTCGTTTATCAGAAGGACGCCTCAGTAGCCCTGGGACAGGGTTTTCGTTGCGGCTTTCTGGGGCTGTTGCATCTCGAAATAGTTCAGGGAAGGCTGGAGAGGGAATACGACCTTTCCATAATTCTTTCCATACCCAGCGTGCGCTACCGTTTCACACTGAAAAACGGGACAACCGTGGATGTGGACAATCCATCCTACTACCCTGATCCAGGATCAATCGACGGCTCGGAAGAACCCTATATCCGCTCCTCCATGATGCTCCCCGAAAGGTACCTGGGATCTGTCATGAAACTGTGCATGGAGAAGCGCGGTGTGAACTCCACGCTCAATTACATTACCCCGGAGCGTGTCGAGCTCACCTACGAAATGCCGTTAGCTGAGGTGATCTTTGATTTCTACGATAAATTCAAATCCGTCACCCAGGGCTACGGGTCCTTTGATTACGACCTGATCGATTACCGTCCCAGTAACCTGGTGCTGGTAGATATCCTCGTAAACGGGGAAAAGGTGGATGCCTTATCACAGATCGCCCACCGCGAACGCGCCCGTGCCAGGGCTCTTAATGCCTGCGAACGGCTCAAGGAAGAGATTCCCAAACAGATGTTCAAAATTGCCATACAGGGGGTGATCGGAGGCGAAATCATCGCGCGGACGACCATTTCTGCCTTCAGGAAAGACGTCACGGCAAAGTGCTATGGCGGCGATATCACGAGGAAGCGAAAACTTCTGGAAAAACAGAAGAAGGGCAAGAAACGTATGAAAATGATCGGGTCGGTAAGCATTCCCCAGGGCGCCTTCCTCGCAGTCCTGAGATCCGATACCGATTAGGAATAACGTCTTCGTTAAAGGGACTCTGTTCCTCTCCTGGCGGGAGGGGAATTGAGAAGAGTAGAAAAAAGTATGGATGCGCCCGGCCTTTACATCCACATCCCCTTCTGCCGCAGCAAGTGCCTCTATTGCGGCTTCTATTCGACAACGTCCCTCGACCTGACAGATGATTTTCTCGATGCCCTCCGCCGGGAAATGGACATTTACCGGACGGAATTTTCCGGATTCGATACCGTCTACATCGGCGGCGGCACACCTTCGGTGCTTTCAGTAAAAGACCTGGGAGCTATCCTGGACGTGACGGCAAACAAGTTCACCGTTGATTCCCAAGCAGAAATCACAGTAGAGGTGAATCCGGCGGATATTGATCTTGCCGGCCTCAAGGCATTGCGCAACCTGGGAATCAACCGCATCAACATCGGCGTCCAATCCTTTGACGACGATATCCTGAAGTTCCTGGGAAGGAGGCATAATCGCCGTCAGGCCCTCTCGGTGCTTACGGCCTCGGAAAGAGCGGGATTTGACAATATCGGCATGGATCTTATCTACGGCGTGCCGGGGCAGGAAGTCACCTCCTGGACGGATACCCTTCACCGCGCCCTCTCCTTCAATCCGGCGCACTTTAGCTGCTACCAGCTTACCGTTGAACCCGACACCCCCCTCGGCACCGGACAGGCGAAAGGGGAAATCTCGATGCCGGACGAGGAAACCCTGGCCGACCGTTTCTTCCAAACGTCGGGGATCATTGAGAAGGCGGGCTATATCCACTATGAGGTGTCCAGTTTTGCAAGAAATGTGGAGCTTCAATCGCGGCACAACCAAAAATACTGGGATCATACGCCTTATCTTGGTCTGGGACCGGCGGCGCACTCTTTTGACGGGTGCAGACGGTGGTGGAATCACCGATCCCTCCACTCCTATATCGAAGATTTGAAAAAAGAAACACCGCCGGTAGCGGTTTCGGAAACGCTGGCCGATGAACAGCTGCGCCTGGAGGCCCTTTTTTTAGGACTGCGGACAAAGAGCGGGATCTGCTTTGAAGATTATAAACTGCGCTATGGATACGACCTCGTATCGGAAAAGGCGGAGATGATATCCCTGCTCGCGGAAAGAGGACTCGTCAAGATAGAAGACGGTCGTATGAAACCGACCTTAGCCGGCATGGCCGTTGCCGACAGCCTGGCGTTGATATAGATAGATGTCCGTAAAAAACCTCCACCCTCACAACTTTGATGAACTCGTAAAAAGTGATAAACTGCACAATTTGTCATGCTGAATTTGTTTCAGCATCTAATTATCTCAGTAAGTTAGAGACCCTGAAATGAATTCAGGGTGACAAAGAAAGACTTTTTACGAGACCATCCCTTTTACGTCTCATACATAAAGTTACGTCATCGTCTGTCCAATTACTTTTCTTTTGACATCGCTTAGTTTCTTATGTACTCTTTTACAAAGAGTAGCGGGTTTTTGTTTGCACTGTAAGAGTTATCTATAAGTGCTTAAAAATCTTTTATGAATATTTAACCAGAATACCCCGTCCTGTGGACGGGGATGAATGGTTTAAGCTTGACACTAATTATGAAATCGCGGTGGCAATAGCCATGAATTCGGCGTAATGCCCCGCCTTGTAGGCGGGGATAGTCGAATTCA
>JAUSPI010000273.1 GCA_030655775.1 Syntrophales bacterium | reverse complement strand
TTAGAAGAGAAATTCTTGGGAAAAGCAATGTTCCTACTTTTTACACTATATGGAACCTTTTTAGCCTCAAATCCTCAAAAAAAAGAGATCCCATGGCCAAAATTTGCCCTTCTCTAGCATTACCCCAATAAAGCGGGAATTTTATTAATGTGTAGATAATTCTTCGTAACACCTTGATACTAAAGAAAAATACTGACAACTCTACACATTAATGAACTCTTAACATTACCGCCATAATGTTGAGCTTAACATTATGGCGGTTCTTTGTCTAGAACCCCATAAAGTTGATAATTATATATTTCTGATTCAATAAGACTCTTCGGAGAAGGGGGAGAAATAACTAATTTATGAGTCTGTGCAAAGAACTTTTGAAAACGACCTATTGAACTTGCTATATGAGTTTCCCGTTTATGGAAATAGTTCCAGGCGGTCTCAAAAGAAGTCTGGGACAAATCACCTGTGTTTTTAATTCCGTGTCGACGAAAAAAGCGAACTATTCTTTTTGAGTGTTTGAGGGAAGAACGGATACTCCCAATACTGTATCCGGTTCGTTGACATCACTGGACGTATTCTTCAATAATTGATCCAAAAATGGGAAGAGAAAGATATCTTTGGTGGGAACAAGGGCGGATTTTTGAAATCATGTGAGCCTCCTTATTCTAAATGTTAATAATTTAAAACGAGACTCAACTATGATATCAAAAATGTTAAGATAAAAGTGCTTTTGTTATTTACTTAGTTAAACTTACAAATGACTCTCAACATTAATGAACTCTTAACATTACCGCCATAATGTTGAGCTTAACATTATGGCGGCTCTATGGCCAGAACCCCTATTTGCAACCACTTAACCTTTCATTAGTACATATACAGCCATACAATTCGGGAGATAGCAAGTTATATTTGAGATATTTTTTTAATTGTGAAATTAGCGCGAAAGCAGTACAATAAAATACATTTTATTGCATTTTGTCACATAAAATGGAAACTTTCACAGTAGAAGAACTCGCTGAGTATTTGAAGCTTCATGAATACATCATAAGGCGTCTTGCCAGAATTGGTAAAATTCCTTCTTTTAAAGCAGGAGGGCAATGGCGTTTTCGCAAGGATGAAATAGATTCTTGGTCTAAGGGTACGGATAGGAAACAAAAGATATGATTACAGATTACCATGCCAAATATTTTGCATATGAATTAACTAAAAGATGTGCTTCTGATAGCTTAGAGAAACTTTCCTCTACCCTTTCTAACGCCCAGGTTGATCTTAACCCCCACCAGATCGAAGCCGCGCTTTTTGCTTTCCGGTCTCCGCTTTCAAAAGGCGCAATTCTTGCTGATGAAGTTGGTCTTGGGAAGACGATTGAAGCGGCGTTAGTTATTTCTCAGAAATGGGCTGAAAGAAAAAGAAAGATTCTGCTTATTGTTCCATCAAGTTTGCGTAAACAGTGGAATGCTGAATTGCAGGAAAAGTTCTTTCTCCCGTCCATCATTCTTGAGACGAAAACATTTAATCAATATGTCAAGGACGGCAATCTAAATCCTTTTGATCGAGAAGACGCGATTGTTATAAGTTCATATCATTTTGCCCGGACAAAATCCCCATACATCAAACAGACAAAATGGGATTTAGTTGTTATTGATGAAGCGCATCATTTGCGCAATGTTTATAAAACGAGTAATAAGATCGCGCGTGAAATAAAAAATGCTTTAAGCGATACTCCCAAAATATTACTTACAGCAACCCCGTTACAGAATTCTTTACTTGAGCTGTACGGTCTCGTCAGCGTAATTGATGATCATGTATTTGGGGATCTGACAAGTTTTAAGGTTAATTATTCTAAGGTCTCAAAAGAGCAAGATGTATTTGAAAGCGAGCTCGGCTTGGTTGAGCCCAGGCAGGAAATGTTTACGGATTTGCGCAATCGTTTAAAGCCAATTTGCACGCGTACGCTTCGCCGCCAGGTACTCGAATATATAAAATACACAAAGCGTATTCCACTAACGCAGGACTATATACCAACAGAACAAGAGATAGAACTTTATAATGGCATGTCCGGATATCTTCAGAAACCCAGGCTCTTTGCGCTCCCGTCAAGTCAGCGACAGTTAATTACTCTAATTTTACGAAAGTTATTAGCATCTTCTTCGTTTGCAATTGCAAGTACGCTCAACAGCATTACGTATAGACTAACAAAGCTTATCGAAAAGGCCGAGAAGCAGATAGCTGAAAAAGAGTCCGGAATTGAAGGGCTTAGTGAAGATTTCGAAAACTACGATGAGCTTTCTGATGAGTGGAGTGATGAAGAAGAAGATGGTGAGGAGACAACTCAGAAGAAAGTAGTTTATACGAAAGAAGATGTCATCTTAATGAAGCAAGAAAAGGTTGAGCTTGAAAATTATCGTGACTTGGCAAAAAAGATTTGGAAGAATTCAAAGGGCGACGCCTTGCTAATTGTTATAAAAAAAGGTTTTGAAATGGCGGCAGAACTGGGAGCTAAGAAGAAGGCGATTATTTTCACTGAATCACGGATTACTCAGGACTTCCTCTTGAACCTGCTTTCGAAGAATGGATATGAAAATAAAATTGTCCTTTTTAACGGCTCAAATAATGATGATAAATCTAAGGCGATATATGAGGCTTGGTTCAAGAAGCATAAAAATACTGATAAAATTACTGGTTCAAAGACTGCCGATAAACGAGCCGCCATCATAGATTATTTTAAGGATGAAGCTGAAATTATGATTGCCACTGAAGCAGGCGCCGAGGGGGTTAATCTTCAATTTTGCTCGTTAGTCATCAATTATGACCTGCCGTGGAATCCCCAGCGCATCGAACAGCGAATCGGTCGTTGTCATAGGTACGGACAAAAGTACGATGTTGTTGTAATTAATTTTGTCAATCGCAAGAATGCCGCTGATCAGAGGGTCTATGAACTTCTGGATGAAAAATTTAGCCTCTTTAAGGGTGTATTTGGAGCAAGTGATGAAGTGTTGGGAAGTATCGAATCCGGCGTTGACTTTGAGAAGCGTATTGCTGCAATCTATCAATCATGCCGCACGGAAGATGAGATTAATACTGCGTTTGATGCGCTTCAAAATGAAATGGACGAAAGCATTACAGATAGCTTAAGAGACACCCGTCAAAAACTTTTAGAGAATTTTGATTCTGAAGTGCATGAGAAGCTGAAAGTTAATATCAAGGAAAGTCAATCATACCTGGACTGTTATGAGCGCTGGTTATGGGATATAACTCGGTTCTATCTTGGCGATAATGCTGATTTTGCTGAACACGAGTATTCTTTTATGCTTAAAAGTAATCCTTTTTCTAATGCGGATATCCATCGCGGCCCATACCGCATAGGCAAGAATATTGAAGATGCTCATATTTATCGTCCCGGGCATCCGTTAGCACAAGATATTCTTAATGAGGTTAAGAAAAAGCATGCAGATGGGGTGGAGTTAGTTTTTGATTATTCTAATAATCCGAGCATAATATCGGTATTAAAGCCGCTTATAGGAAAAAGTGGATTCATGAAAGTGAGCAATTACACTATTGAAGCGCTTGAGGCGGAAGATCATGTGTTAATTTCCGCTTTCGATGAAAAAGGAGATGCTATTGAGCAGGATATAGCAAAGAAACTGTTTTCTCTCGCTGGGCAGATACAAAATGATAAAATAATAGTTGCTGATAATGAAAAAAAGAAACTCGATAATATAGAGCAAGAAACAATAAATCTAATATCTTCTCGTAGTGCTGAACGGAATAGTGAGTTTTTTGATGATGAGGTAGATAAGTTAGACAAATGGGCTGACGATATGAAGAAGGCGCTTGAGCTTGACTTGAAAAAATTGGATATTGATATCAAAACTGCTAAAACAAACGCGAAGAAAATAGTCGAACTTGAAGAAAAGGTAAAGGTGCAGCGTCAGATAAAGGATATGGAAAAGAAGCGCAATGAAATGCGCAAGAAACTCTATGATGCTCAGGATGAAGTAGATGATAGGAAGGAAAAATTAATACAGCGAGTGGAAGCCCAGCTTAAGCAAAGAACTCATTTGGAAGAACTTTTTAGCATTCGCTGGAAGGTTGTTTAAATAAAGGGGAGCTTATGAGTAATAATAGACAAAAACTAGAACTCACTTGGATCGGGAAAAATAATTCCGAGTATGATATTGCCAATATTGAACCGCGGATTTTAGAAGAAAAGCCAGACTTGTCATATGGCGACCCTAAAACCGATAATATGATTATACACGGCGATAACCTGCTGGCACTTAAAGCGCTCCTCCCAGAATACGAAGGGAAAATAAAGTGCATCTATATTGATCCACCATATAATACCGGCAATGCCTTTGAGCACTATGACGATAGTGTTGAACATTCTACTTGGCTCTCCCTCATGAAGCCAAGATTGGAGCTCTTGCGTATGCTTTTGAGAGATGATGGGAGTATTTGGATTTCGATTGACGCAGATGAGAGTCATTATTTAAAAGTGCTTTGTGATGAAGTGTTTGGAAGAAATAACTTTATAGATGAAGTAATATGGCAAAGAGCTTATTCCCCAATTAATTTAAAAAAGACCCTTTCAAGAAGTCATGACACTATCCTTGTGTATGCTAAAAATAAAATACCGGCTTATTCATTAAATAAATTACCAAGAAGTGAAGAAGCAAATGATCGATATTCAAACCCAGATAATGACCCACGAGGGGTTTGGAAAAGCAGTGATTGTTCAGTTGGTCCAAGAGTTGCAGAAAAAGTCTATGAAATAACCACGCCTTCTGGAAGAAAAGTATTACCACCAGATGGTAGATGTTGGTTATATACCAAAATACGTTTTCAAGAAATGTTAGAGGATAATAGAATTTGGTTTGGCCCAAACGGTCATGCTATCCCTTCTGTGAAAAAATTTCTTTCCGAGGTCAGAGATGGTATTGTTGCAATGACGTTGTGGACATATCAAGAAGTTGGGCATAATCAAGACGCTAAAAAGGAAATTAAATCTTTGTTTGGGGAGGATGTATTTGTAACACCAAAACCAGAAAAATTGATGCAAAGAATTATTCAGCTCGGATCAAATGAATGTGATTTCGTCCTTGACTCTTTCCTTGGATCCGGCACTACTGCTGCGGTGGCGCACAAGATGGGGCGAAAGTATATCGGTATTGAAATGGGAGAACATGCCTATACACATTGCAAGGTGCGTTTGGCTAAAGTTATAGATGGTTCGGATCAAGGTGGTATCAGTAAAGCGGTTGATTGGAAAGGTGGTGGTGGTTTTAAGTTTTATGAACTGGCACCGAGTTTTGTGACGATTGATGAATTTGGTAATCCTGTAATTGATAGTTTTTATAACGATATCAAACTTATTCGCGCCATGTGTAAGCTTATGAATTATACTTTTTCGCCCAGTTCGAGTGACTACTGGAAGCATGGTAAAGGGCAGGGTAATAATAGTATTTATGTTACGACACAGATGCTCTCAGTAGCTATGGTTCAACAGATAGTCAGCCATTTGAGGACAAACGAAACACTATTGATTTGTCCGAAGAAATATGAACCGGGCTGTGAAAAAGTGGATAATCGCATCACTATTAAAAAGATTCCACAGTCAATCTTGAAAGCCTGTCAATTTGGTAAAAAAGAATATCTTTTACCCATTAAAGATCGAGCTATTGAAGAGATAGATGAAGAAGAATTAACGGATGGTGAGGAATAATATGAATAAAACTCAAGCGCTACAGTACATAACCAACGCCATGAGTCTTAGGACCCCTCAAGAAAAAAGCTTGGTGCTTTTTGCTGATTATTTGGAATCAAGTGCGGGAAAAAAAGTATTGGCTCGCATGAAACGAGAAGATCGTGGGAATGTAAATGATATTGAGGTGATGACAAAAGAGTACGGTCAAACGGTGCCTGAGTTATGCCAATTTCAGGCGTTTGAACGAACCTTTCCGGCCTATACTTTCGCGCTTGCTACCGGTGTTGGAAAGACACGTCTCATGGGCGCTTTTGTGGCGTATCTATATCTTGTCTATGAAATACAGCATTTTATGCTAGTCGCTCCAGGCAACACTATTTATCGGAAGTTAGTGGATGATTTTAGCAAGGCTAGTAATCCCAAATATGTATTTAGGGGGATTAAAGAAATAAATATCAATACCACTCGTATAATTACAAAAGACAACTACCAACAGAATCAAGCTACCACAAGCCTATTTGGTAATTTAATTCAAATCAATATTTTTAATGTGCAGCAATTTGCGCAAAAAGATATTGAGCAGGAGAAAGGTATTACTAAATTTAGCGAAACGCTTGGCGAATCGTATTTCGAGTATTTAAGTTCGCTTAATGATTTGGTGGTATTACTAGATGAATCACACCATTATCATGCAGATGCTGCGATGGGGTCACTTGATCGCATAGATCCGCTATTTGGGCTTGAATTTACCGCCACACCGTATATAGCAACAACGAGTACTAGGGTTAACACAGAACCGACTCTCAAAAAAAATATTCTGTATACCTACAATCTTGGAGATGCAATTCGTGATGGTTATGTAAAAGACCCGTGGGTAGGAACAGAGGCGGATGTTGATTTTAGTCAGTGGGATTCTGAATCTATTGAAACGGATGCTAGAAAATTACAGTTGGCGGCTTTTTTCCATGAGCGCGCTAAAGTGGCATTAAAAGAGTATGCTTTGCAAAATAGTAAACCGGAAGTTAAGCCGGTTATGTTGGTTGTTGCAAAGGATACGGCGCATGCCAGCTTACTTCGGGCGTTAATTGATAATGATGATTTTAGAGGCGGTACATATAAAGGCAAAGTGATTGAGGTTCACACAAAGACAAAAGGAGAGGAAGCGGACGAGACTATTGAAAAGCTAATATCTCTTGAACATCCGGATAATATTGTTGAGATTGTTATTCATGTAAATATGCTTAAAGAAGGCTGGGATGTTACAAATATTTATACTATTGCGCCTATTCGTTCTTCGGCTTCGGAAATTTTGACTGAACAAACAATTGGCCGTGGTCTTCGCTTGCCGTATGGTGAGCGTACAGGCAATAAAAATGTTGATCGTGTTATGATAGTTGCTCATGATAATTACGCAAAAGTAATTGAAGGTGCGCGGAAATCAAAACTTATTCAACCGTCAAATATTGAAAGAGTTTCAGCTCAGGATACAAAATTAGTTAAAGAGGTAGTTGAAGTTCAATCGGCGTTTGTTGCAAGTATTCAGGGAAAGATTAAAGCTAATTCTGCGATTATGCAGGAGATTGAAGCGCAGGCAGCAAAAGCAGTAAGCTCCGTTATCTCTGAGGATACTCCCGAAGATGTTAAAGCAGCAACGAGACAAAGCAAAACAGATGAAATTGTTGAAAACCTTGCAAAGCAAGAAGCGTCACGATTGAGTTTTGCAGAATATCATAAGCATAAGAAGGAAACACTGGAACCATGGCCAGAAGGAACGCTTTTTAGTAATTTAAGCGATTCGGCAAAAAAGGAGCTTGAGAATATTGGACGGGTTTCCGGACAAACTATTGAATTGCGCAATATCCCGATTCCACGGTTGATGCTTACGCCTCATTATGGGGAACTTATTATTGAAGACTTTGATTTGAATACAAGACGATTAAGCATGTATGCTACGGAAACTTCAATACTTGAAGAGCGTCTTCAGGGAAGCCAAGAGAAAGATTTATTTGGTAATACACAAGAAGGAGCTTGGGAATCGGAGGTCACTCGGGTATCAAGTCTTGGCGAAGGGAGAAAACAAAGTCCTGAGAATACTATTATTGCCGCCCTCATTGAACAACCGCTACTTGATTATGAAGAACAGAAAACATTATTGCTTAAACTTTCAGGGCAGGCGGTTACGCATTACAAGTCATTTATAAGGGATGAAAATTCGCTCAAAATGGTGATTGAAAATAACTTCCGCCAAATTGCCAAAGAAATTTATGACCAGATTCTGGAACATAAAGAATTTGTTTCTGATGGATATCTTGAATCCGGAGTTCGAGAGCCAAAACCGTATCTTGAACGATATAATTACTCAAAGAGTTCCGATGAAAAGGCGGTTACGCTAGAATCACAATTAGGCCGTTTTTCAAGAGATAAAATTTACACGAGATTTAGTAAAGCCTGCCATGCAGAGTATCGGTTTGATTCGTCCGATGAAGCACGTATGGCATATCTTCTTGATAAAGATTTGTCTGTGGAAGATTGGTTGCGCCCTGCTCCGAATCAGTTTGAGGGGCTCTATTGGCGTGATGAAGACGGTAATTCTCAGCATCGCTATGAGCCTGATTTTGTGGTTGAATTTAAGAATGAGATAGTGATGATTGAAGTAAAGCCGAGTGTGGAAATTAATACTCCAGATGTACAAGAAAAGAAGAAAACGGCTGAGAAATACTGCGAATTAGTTTCAAAGAATATCGGAAGTTTTGGGATAGTAAAGCCGTGGAGATACGTGATTGTTCCAACTGATAAAATAACAATAAGTTCAACAATAGCTGTTTTATTGGTAAGATAATAGCAGCTATGTTACGGTTACCCCTTTATTATCAGGAGTTAATCCTACATAACCAAAATCCACCTGGGCTTCTTCTCCAGGCAAAGTCTGTATCCTGACAAAGATATTCTCTCTCTTTTTGATATTTGCCAAATAATTCCTCACTGTTGAATATCCTGTCTTCGCTCCCATTCTTTTAAGTTCTTCATGTATTCTTACCCCGCTCAAGCCTGATTCCATCAGCTCTATTATCTTCTCCTTGTAAGCGTCAAGTATCCTGGGATGCGGCTTCTTCTGGGGATATTCCTTCCCTGATTTTATATTTTCTACAAACTTTGATACTGTCTTCCAATCATGTCCTGTTGCTCTTGCTATCTCGGTCTTGTTCATTCCTTTTTCCACAAGTGTTCTTATCGTCGTATACATTGCCATTCCTATCATTTTTACACCTCCTAATGACTGCTACTCTTGCACTAAGAGGCGCTTTTTTCAAATCCTAAAATTCATTGCTTTTCCACATTATCCACATCTTCCACAAAGAAAGAAAAAAGAAGCAAAAAAGAAAGAAATTATTACTACTATTATTCTCCTATTTCTCCCTAATTTTACTATGGAATTTTCTCTGCCATTTGCTATGGAATTTACTTTAACATTGAGGGTCTATTAGACTCTTTATAGATTGATCTATTTTACATTGTATGGTTTTTCTCGAACTTTCCAGACGAGATGCCTGCTATCTTTTTAAAAGTACGCATAAAGAGAAATACATCATTATATCCTGTTTGCTGAGCGATTTGTTTTAGCGGTAGTTTTTTCTCCAGAATCAGGGCCTTAGCTTTTGATATCCTTTTGTGCGTTATAAATTCCTTAATAGAAAATCCAGTATCTCTTCTAAAAAGACGTCTCAAGTGTGTGTAACTGACTGCAAATCTTTCTGCCACATCGGGCGGTCTTATGTTCTCATGACAGTGTTCTGCAAGGTACTGTGTAACTAGCAAAATAAGATTCTTATACCTATGCTGGGCATGCATAAACTTCCTGCGCTTGTAAAGCTCCAGGATCAATGCAGTCATATTTGTACTTCGTTCAAGACAGCTGGCTGTATCATCTCTTTCCATAAGTACTTGCATTTTCTTAAAAGTTTGATGGACAATACATTCATGGTCGTAAATTACAGGATTTTTGGGATTCATATAACCTAGATTCTCGTATGTTTTACATAAAGGTCCGTCAAATACTATCCAGCATGTTGCCCACTCGTTCTTTATGCTGCCGTAAGTATGAGGAACATTGGGGAAAAGAAAAAAGCTGTCTCCTGTTTTCAGCTCGATTCTTCCTGTTAAAGGAGAAATTAAGTAGCCTCTTCCCAGTTCAACATGCAGGACAGCATAAAGCCCGAGAATACGCATGGGTTTGTTTATGGAATATTCGCTAGCAGAACCAATTCTGTCCACCCATAACTGCAGTTTTTTTTCAATACTGGATGGTGTCCTGAATTTTTCAGACCTGAATGTTGGAGTTTTTAGCATGGACAAAATATCCATATTTTTGGTTAGTTTATCCATTGAAATTCCCTGTTACTTTGAGTTATATAATAAGTTAGACCAAATTTTAGATTATGTCAAGTTATAAATAAGGAGGGATAAAATGATATATTTGTTGTATGGGAGAAAAAGATGAAAACAATGACAGAACGTGAAAGATATCTGAATACGCTGCTTTTTAAGGATGTAGACAGGATTCCTTTTACCCCAGGTGAACCACGCGAATCTACATTAAAAAGGTGGCATAAAGAGGGGCTAGCTGAAAATAAAAACTATCTAGATGCTGTTATTGAAGAGCTTGGTATAAAGCATGAAAATTACCGAAACCGAAAAGAGCGTATGGGAGCAGGTGTTACTTTTAGGATGATCCCTACATTTGAAGAAAAAGTACTTGAACATAAAGACGGACATTACATTGTCCAGGACTGGATGGGAAATATCACTGAAATATCAGACAAATATGATTATACGTATATTCGCAGTTCCAAGGATTTTGTTACCCGCAGGTGGCTTAAGTTTCCGGTTGAGGACCGCAAAAGCTGGGAGGATATGAAAAAAAGGTATAATTCGCAAACAACAGGCAGGTTTCCAGACGATTTCAACGAACGGTGTAGGAGATTAGTAGACAGAGACTACCCTGTCGGCATTTCCTTTCCAGGTCCGTTCTGGCAGTTGAGAGAGTGGTGTGGATTTGAGCCTCTGTGTATTCTCATGATAGAAGATCCTGAGTTCATTATGGATATGATTGATTTCTGGAGGGATTTTGTTGTCAGAACTATGGAGCCAATTCTTGAAAAGGTTAAGCTTGATTTTGTCCAGATGTCTGAGGATATGGCATACAAGGCACATAGTATGATTTCTCCTGAAATGACGCGCAGGTTTCTGCTTCCTGTTTATCAGAAATGGATTCCTTTGATAAAGCAAAGTGGATGTCCCATTGTTGATATGGATTCCGACGGATATGTTGCAGAACTGATCCCTATCTGGATTGAAGCGGATATTAATTGCTGTGATCCTATGGAGGTTGCTGCACATAACGATATTGTCGACTATCGCCAGAAATTTGCAAAACAGATGGCGTTCAGAGGCGGTGTTGATAAACGTGCTATCGCAAAAGGCGGAGATACTATTAAGAGGGAGCTTGAACGCATTATTCCGCCCATGTTCAAGGACGGTGGGTATATACCTGGTTGTGACCATGGAGTACCTCATGATATTTCGTGGCAAAACTTTGTTTATTATTGCAGGCTGCTGGCTGAATATACAGGATGGTTGGAATAATTAATTTAAAGTGAAAAATCTTCGTAACAGTTTAGCTACAAAAAGTAATGAGAAAATTTAGATGAGAAAATCAGCGAATAAATTTGAACGAAATAAAAATAATAATCAAGGCGATCTTGTTTGTGGCAAATCAAATTGTCTGAAGAGTTCGGGAGTTAGCCCT
>JAUSPI010000272.1 GCA_030655775.1 Syntrophales bacterium | reverse complement strand
TTACCGGAAATTACCCCATTTTTCCCCTCATTTACGTCATTTGGGCAACAGGCCGTGTAGGTTTGACCCCTATGCATTCGCTGGCTCAAGCCTCTGTTTTTTGAAGCTCTCAATTCACCTCCCGGCTCCAAAGTGGCCTATGGGAACAACAGATTTTCGCCTGATACAGAAAAAGTCCTTCAGATGGCCCCCTTCCTTAACGGGGAGCTATTCAAGCAGGTTCCAGGCCTGGACGATATTGGATATTCAATACCGGATATGCAGGTGGAGAAATTCTTCGATTTTCTCGCCCAGTACAACTTCACGATCGACGAGAACACTATCACGGACGAGGAGCTTGAGCTGAACCCCGAATTTCTGGGAATAATCTTCGAGCGCCTGGTCAACCAGGAAGACGGCGCGGTCTATACCCCGCGTACTGAAGTCGACTTTATGTGCCGGATAGCGCTTGTCAAGTGGCTCGAAAAAAACAGCACATGCGGCAAAAAAGATCTTTACCGTTTCCTTTTCCGCGAACTTGGTTCGGGGGATGAATCTGAAGAAGATCAGCACCAGGGTGATTTTTCGCCCAGAGAGATGAAAGAGTTGCACGGTCTGCTTTCCAGGGTGACTGTTTGTGATCCGGCGGCAGGGTCCGGAGCTTTCGAGGTTGGGATGCTTCATGTTCTGCATGATGCGCTCGATAATCTTGAAAGGCGTCCGCATTTTCCAGAGGATATTCAGAAACTGGATTCTTTTGAAAGAAAGAAAGAGATCATTGCCAACACCCTCTACGGGGTAGAGGTGAAAAAGTGGGCTGTGTGGATCAATCAGCTTCGTCTCTGGCTGACCCTTTTTATAGATATGCCGGAAGATTTTCGGATGTCCAGGGAGCCTCTTTTGCCCAGCCTGGGCTTCAAGGTTCGATGTGGCGATTCCCTTGTTCAGAGAGTGGGAGGGAGACTTTTCCCGGTGCGAGGAGACGCACTGATAGGCGAAACAGCGAAACGCCGTTTGAAAAGCCTCCAAAAGCATAAATATGATTTCTTTTTCAATCGGGGCAAAACGTATGAATTCGTAAGACAGGAGGAGTACCAGGTTTTCCGTACGATTCTGGAAGAAGAGATCAAACAGAAGGAAACGGTGCTGACACAGTTGCGTGGAAGCATGGCTGGTCAGGAAGGGCAGGGTGGTTTAGGTTTTTCGGAAGGCCAAACCGGCATCGGAGACCGGAGCCTGAGGCAGAATCAGGAGCGCATAGCCGAACTGGAAAGCGAGGCCGACGAGTTGCGGCTTGAGTGCCGAAAACTTGTTGCAGATCATCCCTTCGTCTGGAACATAGAGTTTTCGGAAATATTCTTTGACAAAGGCGGGTTTGACGTAGTTATCGGCAACCCCCCCTATGTCAGTAAAGAAAAAATCAAAGACCCACTCGGAAAAGTAGAATCGGCGACAGAATACAAAGAACTTTTAAGGCAGATGGTTGCTCTTGATTTCCCTGGACATTTCGGGTCGGGTCGGTCGATCAACGGGAGATCTGATCTTTATACTTACTTCTACATCCGCTCCCTCCGGATTCTCAACCCAAAAGGCATCCATGTTTTTATATGTTCAAACTCATGGCTCGATGTGGGTTATGGGGCATGGCTGCAGGAGTTCCTGCTCCTGAATGTGCCTGTGCATTTTATCTTTGACAACCAGGCCAAACGCAGCTTCGCGAATGCGGATATTAATACGGTTATCACAGTCATGGGTGCTCCTGAAGAGAGAGAGCACTCTCTTGATAACCTGCTCCGGTTTGTTTCTATCAGAAAGCCTTTCGAGGAATCGGTTTTTACAGAAAACCTGCTTGCCATTGAAGAAAGTAAAAGTTGCTTCACCGGCGAAACAATGAGGGTTGTTCCAACTTCAGCGAAAGATTTGCTTGAAGAAGGAATGGATATTTCTGAAGAAGGCCAAAACTCTATATCAGGTATATATACGGGTAACAAGTGGGGTGGAAAATATTTAAGGGCCCCAGATTTTTACCTCCATCTGATTAATTCGAATGAAATAAGATTCTTGAAATTCGACGGGGTTCTTGGATCTAAAAAAATTGTAAAAATCATAGGCTATGTTCATGATAATAATGTCGGGGATAATTTTCCAAAAACAAAATTCATTAAAAGCATTAAGGATGCAAGTAGAATTAACATATCTGAGAATGAAGTAATTATTAAGGGTGTAAAGGATACTGGGAACTCTCGAGTTCTTGCAGATGTCCTCTTTCCAAGGACTTTTGGTGAGAAACATCTTGTTCTGTTGAACGGACTAGGTGTTGTTGGGAAGGAGTTTTATAGACTTATTGCTGAAGGTATTCCAAAAGATAGCTTGGCTCTATATATAAATTCGACTTTTTGCATCTTACAAAGAGAGCTTTTAGGCTTGGTAAATTTAGGAGGTGGCGCAATAAAGTTTAGTGCTGAGGATATAAAAATGTTTATCATCCCCAAGTCATTAGTAAGATGTTTTTTCTTTTCTGAAAAGGAAATTTTTTTAAATAGAGAGATCCAATCAGTATTCAAAGAGATCGGTATCAACCCGGAATTGGGTATACCTATATCTGAGCAAGACCCCAATCCGCTTCCCGACCGTGCCGCCTTAGATAAGATCGTTTTCGATGCTTTGGATTTGACCGAAGAGGAGCGCAAGGAAGTTTATCGGGCCGTCTGCCAGCTTGTCTGGAACAGGATCTCCCGCGCCAGAAGCGTTTAGTCGAAATATCCAGGAGGCAGACATGAGAAAAAGCGCCTTTATTACGAACGCTCCAGAAGCGACACTCAAGAAGAGGATTTCACAACTGATCGAACACAGCGAAGAGCTGAAATTTCTGGTCGGATTCTTCTACTTTTCCGGTTGGCGGGAAGTCGCGGGTTCTCTGGCGGGCCGCGATGACATCATCGTCAAGATATTGGTGGGGCTTGAAGTCGATGGCACTCTGGGGCGCATCGTCGAGCACGGTCCAGCCTCCGGCAGCCTTACCAACGAGGATAAGGCCGAGCGGTTCTTCGACTCTCTCAAGGTAGCCCTAAACGATGAAGAACTGGATTCGGAGGATTTCTATAGTCAGGTCCGCTTCTTCCTGGATCTTGTTGATGGCAACCGCCTTCTGATTCGCAGGACGGCCGACCCGAACCACGCCAAACTCTATCTTTTCAAGATCCAGGAACACCTTAGAGGAATAGCCGATACAAAATTCATTACCGGAAGCAGCAACCTCACTCGGGCTGGGATACTCGAACAGAACGAATTCAACGTGGAGATAGGAGATTACGGCACCCAGGAGGCCGAAGAGTATTTCGACGCCCTCTGGGAGAGCGCGGTCCCGATTACCGAAAACGATTCAAGACGGGGCAGGCTTTTGGATATCGTCAAAAATCGGACCCAGGCCGCGGAAGTAACCCCGTTCGAGGCTTATGCGCTTATTCTGAAAACCTATGCGGAACTCCAGGAGCAGAAAACAGTGAAACCACTGGTGATCAGGCTGCTGGAGTCGGGGGGGTATCGTGTTTATTCCTACCAGATAGATGCTGTCAACCAGGCGCTTACTGTCCTGGAGAATTATAACGGCGTGGTCATTGCCGATGTTGTCGGCCTTGGCAAATCGGTTATTGCGGGAATGGTGGCCAAAAATCTTGGTCGAAGAGGCATGATCATATGCCCGCCAAGTCTTATAGGTGATCCCAACGGGAAATCGGGGTGGAAGAAATATGTCCACGATTTCAAACTTTACGATTGGGAAGTTAGATCGTCCGGCGATCTTGAAAATGTCGCAGAGTATCTCCAGGATCAGGGAAGAGATATAGAAGTAGTTATTGTCGACGAGGTCCATCGCTTCCGCAACCAGGACACGACAGGATACGAGCATCTCAGCGTTATCTGCAAGAACCGGAAAACAATCCTTCTGACGGCAACACCTTTCAACAACACACCGGCTGATATTTTTGCTCTCTTGAAGCTCTTTATTGTTCCTGGAAAATCCAAAATTTCGCTGGATGAGAACCTGGAGGCCCGTTTCTCCCATTACCAGTATCTTTTCTTTAGACTCTCCTTTATCAGCAAAAACTGGAACTCTGCAAATGCCGAGAAAAAAACCAGAGCGGAGCGCTTCTACAAGGAACTGATAGGGGAACTCCCGATCGACTTGAGACTTGTCAAAACCCGCGCCCATACACTCTCAATGCGGATTCGGGCGACTCTTCAGCCCGTAATGATCCGAAGAAACAGGCTGGACTTGATAAATGATCCTGTCTATGGAGAAGAAGTCGAAGAGCTTTCAAAAGTAGAAAACCCCAGGGAGCTCTTTTTTGAACTTTCAAAGGAACAGTCGGCTTTCTATGATCGAGTTATCGAAGAGTATTTTGGAGAAAATGGAAGGTTTACCGGAGCGATTTACCAGCCCTTCAGCTATGAAAGCGTAAAAGATACCGAGGAGATGGACGAACTCGAAAACCGGGCCTTCCAGCAGCAACGGAACTTGTACGACTTTATGCGCCGTTTGCTTGTAAAGCGCTTTGAGAGTTCATTCGGTTCTTTCAGACGAAGCGTCGAAAACTTTATCAGAGTTCATCGTTGCGTCCAGGAATTTATTGATAATTCCGGAGGCAGGTATATCCTGGACAGGAAACTCGTGGAGCGCAGTTACGACCTTGACCCCGATGAAATCGACAAGATGCTTGAAGAATTCGCGATAGCCCTGGAGGCAGAGCGAAGACCCAGGAACGACAGAATTTACGATGTTAACGCCTTTGAACGTAAGGAGGAGTTCATGGTCGATATTGCCTCCGACCTTTCTCTTTTCGTGGAGATTGCTAAAGAGATCGATCAATTGAGCCTTGTTGAAAACGACCCAAAAGGAGAAAGACTGGTAAAAGAGATAGGAGATATCCTGAACGAATCTCAAAATGGCGCGGAACCACCTCGCAAAGTCATACTATTCTCTGAATATGTTGATACTGTAAAACACCTTGAGCCCATGCTTCAGGACGCTTTTCCGGGACAAGTCCTCTCTGTGCAGGGCAGTTTAAATGGACAGCTACTTGAGGAGATTCTTGCGAACTTCGATGCCAGCGTTAAAAAGAGGAACCAGAAGGATGATTATCGAATCCTCCTTACCAGTGACAAACTGTCCGAAGGGTTCAATTTGAATAGGGCGGGGGCCATCATCAACTACGACATTCCCTGGAACCCGACGCGCGTGATACAGCGCCTGGGCCGGATAAACAGGATCGGCGCCAAAGTCTTCGAAAAATTGCGGATATTCAACTTCTTCCCAACGGAACAGGGCTCTACTGTAGTCAGGAGCAGGGAAATTGCGGGAAATAAGATGTTCCTTATACACAACACACTGGGCGAGGATTCAAAAATATTCGATGTTGATGAAACCCCGGTGCCATCCGAACTCTTCACCAGGATCAGCCGCAACCCCGAAGAATCAGAAGAGGAAGGTATATTAACCAGGATCCGTCGCGAACTCAGCCTCATAGAAAAGGAACACCCGGACGTGATTCGGCGTATAAAAGACCTTCCCTCACGGGTGAAAACCGCAAAAAATGCAGAAAAGTACGGACTTGTTATATGCAGAAGAAAATCCCTGGGGTTCTTTGTTTCTCTTCTTGAAGGAGAAAGTGATACTGACCCGGAATCCATACTTTTTGAAGAGTGTCTGCCCCTTATCCAGTGCGGGTATTCTGAACCAAGGCTTGAGATGAGCTCTCTCTTCTGGTCTAACTACGAGAAGATGAAAAACTATTCGGAGGTTCTGCGTTCAAGCGCTAGTGATACGTCTCTTGAAACAAAAGCAATGTCCAACCTTAAAACCGCTCAGAGACACTTTGGTAGCGAGTTGGAGGAAGATCTACCTTTCATCAGAACCCTTATTCGTGATCTGAGGGATTTTCGGACCCTCCCCAAATTTACCTTAAGGCGTTTCGCCGAACTTGACATTAAGCTTGGCAAAACTGGAGAAGTCCAGCGGCTAAAGGATGAATTAGCCTTTTTGCGACGGCACCTTGGGGATGATTACCTCGATGGAATTGAAAGGAACCTCGGTTCTCTGAAAAGCGAAATCGTCGTGGCTGTGGAAAATTGGGCAGTGGCGGTAGATTAGCACGGTGAGTAAATATTTTATAAGGTGCCATAGGTGTCAGACCCGCATTGACAAAACGGATCATCCCGAAACAATTCGGAGATAAGGGATGCAAGATCGTATCCCTTATCCTGCCGGATTCCGGCAGGTTCCTGGGGTAAAGATCTTTGGAGGATGACCCAGAAGCTAATTCCCGAGAAGATGAATTGTTATGGGGGAGGAATGTAGACTTTGTCAAAAGTGTAGATCTGAGTCCTCAAGGTTATGTCTATGGGGTTTAATTTAAAAAACAAGCTCAATAAAGTAAAATATGGAAGGAGATAATAACAAGCGATGGGGGTACAAACATGGAAATAACATCTGAATCTAATGGGCGTTTGGAGTATGAGAGAGCGACAGCAATCGAAGCAGACATTCTGCTAGAGCCGATAAAGGCAGAGGACGAAGATTATGAAAGTGCACCCCCCGATTTTAATATTGTAACATTCCCTGCAGACTACACACTTGAGGTTTTGTATTCGAAATGGAAAAGTGGAGAAATCAACATCCCTTCCTTTCAGCGGAGTTTCGTATGGAAGCAGGCTCAAGCAAGTAAGCTCATCGAATCCTTTCTTGTGGGTCTACCGGTACCAGCAATTTTTCTGTATAACGAGACCAAATCTCAACAGCTTTTTGTAATTGACGGACAACAGAGGCTAAAAAGCATTTTTTATTTTTTTGAAGGGTATTTTGGGGAACCGGAGGATGACAAAAGGAAAATTTTTCTACTTACAGGGTTAAACCAAAAAAGCTGTTTCTTCAGGAAAACATATAAAGATATGGAAGATGAGGATCAGCGCAAACTAAAAAATAAAGTGCTTCGTTCATTTATAGTTCAACAAATTGATCCTGATGATGATACAAGCATGTATCACATTTTTGAAAGGCTGAATACCGGAGGTACTTTACTTACAAACCAAGAAGTACGCAACTGTGTCTATAACGGCAGTTTTGTTTCTTTTTTGGATGAGCTAAACCATTATGAAAAATGGCGAAGAATTCTCGGAAAGCCTGATCCAGATACACGGAAAAGGGATATAGAATTATTGTTGCGGTTTTTTGCTATGCGAAATTTAGAGGCATACGAAAAACCATTAAAAGATTTCCTCTCAAAATATATGAGAAAGAATAGGAACCCATCTGATGAGGTGAGAAACTCGACAAGAGTCCTCTTCTGCCGAACATGTGACACTATTTTGAAATACTTAGGTGATAAGCCTTTCCACATTCGCGCGGGTTTAAACGCCGCTGTTTTTGATGCTGTAATGTCAACGGTTTCCAATCACCTTGATGCAATCCCTTCAAATTTAAATTCTCGCTATGAAGGGCTAAAGAGAGATCCTGATTTTGAAAAAGCTACCAGAGAAAGTACAACAGATAAAGAGCGAATTGGCCTGCGTTTTGCACGCGCAGAATCAATTTTGTTTGAATGAGATGAGAATACAAAAAATTGACCAGATGGTGGAGATGTGCAAAGAGCATATCGCGAAAGCTGAGATTAACGGGACTGAAGTAGAATCACTCTTAACAAGAGCTCTTTTGGTTCTATTGTGTGCAGCATTTGAAAAAGAAATTTGTTGTATTATCGAACAGCGTGTTAGTTCTCTCAAGGACGAGGATGCTCCATTAGTAAGTTTCTTTAAAGCTTGCTCATCCTCAGTTATTCGGGGAAGGAAAAGCAGCGCGCTTGCCGATGTGTTGAATTTGTTTGGCCCGGAGTATAAAAATCAATTTAATGAACGCAAAAAGGAGCATCAAAAAGAAGAGACCTATTATAATAATATTATCACCAATAGGGACACGGCTGCTCACACAGAAGATATCCAAATGACGTTCTCAGATTTGGAAATATTTTACGATAAAGGACATATTCTGTTGGATATTTTTCAAGAAACCTTAAAAAAGACACATCTTTAATTTTTCCGGGTTTTGAAGCTATGCCTAGCAAAATCTTGGCAGCGGAACTCAAAGGGGTCAGACCTACACATTTGACAAAACACTCATTGAAGCCGGGGATACTCTGAAAATATATTCCGGAGGTCAAAGGCATGGAATACGATGAGGAGAAGGTTGACGAAATGACCCTGGCCTTGCTCTGGCTTGTGATAAAGGATGGAGGATACGGGACAACCAGAGCCTGGGTTAC
>JAUSPI010000271.1 GCA_030655775.1 Syntrophales bacterium | reverse complement strand
AGAGCTTTGAAAAATGCCCTCTTTCTGTCATTCCCGCGAAAGCGGGAATCTATAACTAATTGAGAATACTGGATTCCCGTTTTCACGGGAATGACAATTTAGGCTATTTCCGGCAAAATTCAAAGGTCTCCATTTATCTATCTTTTTTACTCCGAAATGTCTATGATTTTATGCGTTTCTTAACATATTGACAATTCATAAGATTGCCGCGGCTGTTCCCTCACATCGTTCGGGACGCCTCGCAATGACGAAGAACGCAAGTATGCAAAGCTTTAATATTGATGGTTTCGTAAAAAGTCTTTTTGTGTCACTCAAAATCATGTCCTGAACTTGTTTCAGGATCATTCAGGGTCTCTAACTCATTGAAATGATGAGATGCTGAAACAAGTGAGATCCTGAAACAAGTTCAGGATGACAAAGAGCACCGTTTATGACTTTTCACGAGTCCATCAATATTGAATGATTGCCGCCTTCACGCAGGAGATAGAATCCGTTTTTCTCGAGGTATTTGATGAGATCAGACCGCTTGACTGACATTGCCTACCTCTACAGGAACTTGTTCGATTAAACTATCGCCCAATGGTATTTCCTTTTTTTGTTGTTGGTAAGCAATAACCATTTCATTTAATGCATCTCTTAACATCATTCGACATTCTTCTATGTCTTTACCTTCTGTAACTACTTCCGGCCACTCTATCAGTTGCCCCATATAGCCAGAAGCAATTTTTGTGTACTTCGCTGTATAATTTCGCAACATATATCATTACCTCACTTTCTGGTTCATTTGGGGTGTTTAGCTGCCAACACTGTTTGTCTAACAATGTCCTTATGTTAAAGGAAGATCGCAAAGGTTCGTTTTATTGCCTCTATATCAGCCAGGTAATTTTGTAAAATGTCGTGCACGATTTTACGATCTATTTCCAGATAGTCATGAATCAGGATATTGCGAAAACCAATCATCCTGATCCACTTGTTCTTTAAATCATCATCGATATGGTTGGTTTCTGCCAATATGGCGGGAACATCACCGTAGGAATTGACCGGGAGCGCACCCCGCAAGCCCCGCCTTGTAGGCGGGGTCAAGGGGCGCAATATAATTAAATTATTCCTTACCGGGAAGCCCCGCCCTGTGGGCGGGGAGCTTCACTATTCCGAGTTCGAGCTCTGCGATTACATGATTGCCCATATCGATCAGTGCTTCGATAGACAGGTGAAGGAAGCGCTCGGCACTTCCGTAATGCTCGGCATTTCGAATGAAATCTTCATAGCTATACTTTTGCAGTCCTCTCAAAATCTGCAGGTACTCATCCAGCTTATTAAGCCGTTTTCGAATGACCTCAGGCCTTACCATTTAAAATTCTCCTTTTTTGAGCACGGCGCTGCACTTTTAAGTATGGTTCAAAATCCAGATATTGCCTCACCGTTTTTGAATACATTGTTCCTCGATCAAAGTCTTCAGTAAGGTAGATGATCCTGTTTTGACGAACCGCTTCGTATTTCGTAACGATATCATCGGTATCGAGGAAGACGATATCCACATTATCCAGGTCGCTCCGAGCTAAGTCGCTGAGAATGGATAATTTTTTATCACGCACTTTCTCACTTCGAGGGACTATTGCCAAATCTATGTCGCTTTCGTTATGTTCTTTCCCGGATGCAGATGAGCCGAACATATACACAGCCTGAATATCAGGATAATTTTTGAAGATATCTGCAAATTTATTTTTCTGATTCATTTGGTCTGTGTCTGGTGTATTTGAGAGCTTTGCATAATGCCAATATTGTCATTGCGAGCGACACGCGGCGCAAGCGCCTGCGCTGCGCGAGCGAAGCAATCTCGCAACATATTGATAATTCGAGAGCTTTGAAAAATGCCCTCTTTCTGTCATTCCCGCGAAAGCGGGAATCTATAACTAATTGAGAATACTGGATTCCCGTTTTCACGGGAATGACAATTTAAGCTATTTCCGGCAAAATTCAAAGGTCTTAATTCATAAGATTGCCGCGTCGCTAAAGCTCCTCGCAATGACCAGAATTGCAGTTTTGCAAAGCTCTCAAGTCATTGATAACAAAAAAGAGATTGCTTCGTCACTTCGTTCCTGGCAATGACCTGGATGTCGATTATGCAAAGTTCTCTTTCTGTAAAACAAATGTGGCTCCCTGAAAACGAAACTGGGGTTGTGACAAAGTCAAGCCATTTATGTGCGATAGCTGTATTATAGTCAAGGTTAAATACAGGCTGAAGGCTGAAGGGTTTTAGGATTCCGGCTTCCTACTGTCCCCCTATTTTATGTCCAATTTTCACATTTGAGGTTTGGAATTCTCGAAAATTCTTTGATGTTGTTTGAAATAATCGTTAACTTCAGATCCAAAGCATGGGCAGCGATTAGCGTATCAAGCGGGCCAATTGTTTTACCTTTGGATTCCAGCAATGCCCTTATTTCCCCATAGCATGTAACCAATCTTTTGCCATGAAAAGGAAGAATCGTTAGCGGCAGCAGGAACTCATCAAGGGCATCTTGATTTATATTTTTATTTTTACTTTTCTCAACTCCATATTGCAACTCTGCGTGTGTTATTGAAGAAATCCCAAATTCAGAAACGGGATATTGTTCAAATTTTCTCAATACCTTTTCTGGCTTTTCATTTATGATGTATATGCAAATATTTGTGTCCAGGAGGTATTTCATTTGAACATTGGCTCTCGTTTTTGATTTTCTGCGGGTTGATTTCGCTCGATTTTAAAATCTTTTGCGAAATGTTTCAGACTGTCAAAAAGAGTATCCCATGACTTTTCTTTAGGTAATAAGATAATCGCATCGCCTTGTTTTTTGATATACACTTCGTCACCTGTCATTCTGAATTCCTTTGGCAATCTGACGGCCTGGCTTTGCCCGTTCTTAAACAATTTTGCTGTTTTCATTGTTACCCTCCACCATTAATATATATTTTCAGTATATATTAATGGGTTTGTTTGTCAAGTGTCAATTTCAGGAAAGAAGGTCACATCTTAATTATTAAATATTCGCGCCCCGATCCTGGCTGCCTTTACCTCTTCTGGGCGCGTCAGTGAAACCCGCCTTTCGAAACGCTTTAATATTTTCAATTGCTTCTTCCATGGTTTTCCCTTGAGAATGGCAACCGGGAATAGCCGGACAATGCGCTATATAACCAAAATCTTCACCTTTTTCGATGATTACTCTGTAAATCACTTTCACACCTCGAGAGCTTTGCAAAACTGCAATTCTGGTCATTGCGAGGAGCTTTAGCGACGTGGCAATCTTATGAATTATCAATATGTTATGAGATTGCTTCGCTCGCGCAGCGCAGGCGCTTGCGCCGCGTGTCGCTCGCAATGACAATATTGGTATTATGCAAAGCTCACACCTCCTTTATTTGGTGTGTTTGGTCTGTTTGGTGTCAAGCCATTGAATCGAATATTTGACGCCGAGCTTCTTAAATTCAGGGTCACCGGTAACTATTACTGCATTTAGTCTATGTGAAAGGGCCGCAGCAAAACAGTCGGCATAAGCTATCTTGTATCTACCTTTCAAATTGGCTGCTTCGTAAGTCAACTTTTGGTCAGCATCTACTAATTCAATAGGATATTGTTTGAGTTGTCCAATCACCTTCTCTGCAGTTTCAACTCCTTGCTCTCTCATGGTATTGTAGTAAATCTCACCCCAGTTGATCACTGACATGTATGCCTTAGCCCTTCGATCCATTAGTGACTTCAAAATCAACGCTACCCTGTCAGCCCCGGGTTCATCTTCGAAAAAGGCGATCATCGCAAAACTGTCCATTACATATTTCTTCACAGTTCCGCTTCTTTCTTCCTGTCCTCTACGAGGGCTCTCAAAATCTTTCCTCTTGTCTTCAGCATACCCCGCCCTTCTTCGATCGGGTCGTCTGCGATGGGCTCCACGATGATTCTATTTCCATCGTCATAGACGTTGACTTGCGTGCCCTTCTTGATCTTAAACTTTGCCCGAATCTCTGCGGGAATAACAATCTGGCCCTTTATTGTCGATGTTACTATAGGCATGTCAATTCTCCAGTATTACGAATTTGTCTATTTTTGTAATACATCTGCCCCCAACTGTCAAGGTTTAACCTTGGCTCACGCAAAGGCGCTACTGGAAATGCGGGGGTAAGGGATATGGGTTTGATTTTTGTGGGGTTTGTTTGGGTCATGTCCCCGAAGTAGCTTAGGCCAATTCCTGATTAAGCTTCTTGAGTATTGCTTCGATTTCCTTCTTAGAAATATCCCGCTTATCCCCCTTAAAATATCTGCCAACATATAAACAGTGATTTCTCCTGATTTCCAGAGGTAAATTGATCGAAAGCCACCGCGAGTTCCCTTCTTAACATCGGAACTCGCAGTTCTTGCTTTCCAAATCTCTTCGTTCCAGCCAGGGATCGGGTCCCCGATGGTTGGATCTTCTTCTATCGCCTGGATGGTACCTGCAATGTCATCCTTGACCCTACGATATTTCTTTTTCAGTATTTTCATGGACTTCTGGAAGGTTTCGGTCAAATAAACTTTATAATTCATCCCAAGCTTCCTTCCATGGTTTGATTCTATCTAACTTGATGTCCTCTAGTCCCTTTTTGGCCAATTTTTTAAATTCAACTGACTGAGAAAGAATTTTCGTTTCCTTACGGCCTTCAACTTCTTGAAGAATGGCAAGGATCTTCTTATAGCTTTCTATGGGAAGAATAACAGCAGTGGCATTACCTTTTTCATTGATCACATATTGTTCACCTTTCGATGTATTCATTAGATCATCCTCCTTTTATGTCAAGCCGGCGTCGAGCTACGCCCAGTAGTTTACCGGGGAATAGGGGTAGAGTATACTAATTTCTGCGGAAAAGAACTGTCCGGAGCACAAGATAAAAAAGAATTTAGTATACTGCCCCCCTATTCCCTATAGATAAAGTAGTTGCCATTCCTTCTTTCTTCATAATGATATGTCTGCTTTTTGCTCTTCTTTTTACTTCCCAGCCGTCTTTCTCAAAAGCTTTTACAGCGTCCTTGCCGGAGATTACAGGCAATTTTGCCATTACACCGCTACCTCAGTGGAAGCCAGTTCCTTTTTCTCAGAAATCAAATCCTTATCTAAAACTGAAAGACAACCCCTTATGGCATCTTTAATGTTTTCAATTGCTTCTTCCATGATTTTCCCTTGAGAATGGCAACCGGGAATAGCTGGACAATGCGCTATATAACCAAAATCTTCACCTTTTTCGATGATTACTCTGTAAATCACTTTCACACCTCCTTTATTTGGTGTGTTTGGTTTGTCTGGTGGATTTGGGTGTTTTATGGATCATGAAATATCTAAGCTTAATTTCATGGCGCGATTGACTTCTTCCATCTTTTTTGCGCTGATCCGGCCAAGTCTTTTTTCCAGCCTCTCTTTGGATACGGTAAGTATCTGGCCTGTTTTTACGATGGAGGGACGCTCTAATCCTCCTTCCGGAGGATCAATTTTGACGTTCATAGGATAGATTTTAACGGAAACTGAAATAGCTGCCGCGATAGTGGTGGAAGCTTTTTCATTGCCAATGTCGTTCTGGATAACAAGCGCGGGTCTTTTGCCTGCCTGTTCGCTTCCCCTGGCAGGATTCCAGTTCACAAGCCACACCTCGCCGCGCGCAGGAAAACCCTTCACTATAAAATCTCCCTTTGGGCATCAAGGGCTGTATCAGCAAATTCCCTGTCTTCCCTGGCCATTTCAACATATCCTGCGGCCATCGATTCTTCGGTCTTTTTTTTGAACCATAGCCTGAAGGCTTCCTGGGCTAACTGGCTCTTCGCCATGTTGCAGGTTTCCGCGGCCTTCTCAATGGCCTCAAATATCTCCGCATCTATGGTTACACTCATCTTTTTCTTGGTTCTCATACGAGCACCCCTTATGTCTTACTTTTAATAAGACAATACATCGCCTAAATGGTCGCGTCAAGTAAAGAATTTGATCTGTTTCTCTTCTATTAGCCATTCAATGTAATCATATATCTTCCCGGCGAGGGAATAGGGGAGGTTCAGGAGCGTATGAGAGCTTTGCAAAACTGTAATTCTGGTCATTGCGAGGAGCTTTAGCGACGCGGCAATCTTATGAATTGTCAATATGTTGCGAGATTGCTTCGCTCGCGCAGCGCAGGCGCTTGCGCCGCGTGTCGCTCGCAATGACAA
>JAUSPI010000270.1 GCA_030655775.1 Syntrophales bacterium | reverse complement strand
CAGTCTTGTGGAAGCCCATTGTATGTTGCGCCAGTCCTCAATGAGGTAAAACCACCGACTGGAGAGCCGGATGCGGGAAATCCGCAAGTCCGGTTCGGAGGGAGGGGCGATACAAACCAATGTATCGTTCCTACCCCTATCGGTTAAGTGCGGTGTTGTACTTTTTACGAGACCATCAAATTTTATGATTGATTTAAGTCCATTTCTAAGTATTCAGGAAGCTCTTCTTAAACAGGTTCCGAGAGAAAAACATCGCTCTCTTTACGAGCGGATCAACTGGGAAAATCGCCTGATTGGAATCATTGGCGGTCGTGGGACAGGGAAGACTACACTGTTGCTTCAGCATTTAGCTGGAAAAGGTTCATATTTATCAAAATATCTTTATATTTCGGCGGACAACATTCGGGTCGAGGCCGTCGGCATCTATGAGATCGCATCACAATTTTTTCGGATGGGCGGCGAGGTTATTATCGTTGATGAAATTCACAAATACGCCAGATGGCCGCAAGAAATAAAAAATCTTTATGATTCATTTCCATCAGCAAAAATCTTTTTTTCAGGCAGTTCTACTCTCGGATTGCAACTTGGAAAGGCCGACCTGTCGCGGCGCGCTGTTTTTTATACTTTGCCGGGTCTTTCTTTTCGAGAATACCTGCTATTAGCCAGAAATGTTAAGTTTCCCGCCATCACACTTTCCGATCTATTAAAGGAACATGCGCGATTGACATCAGAAGTTCTTGTTGAGGGGCCTGTGTTGGGACACTTTCGAGATTACCTTGAGCATGGTATTTATCCTTTTTTTGTTGAAGGAATAGAAGAATATCTTGCGAAGCTCAGAAACATTATTGAAAAAACACTTTACGAAGACATTGTCTCTACGTCAAACATTAAATCTTCTAATGTTCCGATGCTAAAACGGATTCTCTGGTTGATCGCCACATCTCAACCATTTGAGCCAAATCTTGTGCGTATTTCCAATAACCTGGGAATTTCAAAGCCAACTCTTTATGTCTACCTTGACTATCTCGAGCGGGCCGGTCTCTTATCAGGCGTCATGCCGGAAGGATCAGGCTTCAAACTCGTGCGTAAACCCGTTAAAATTTATATTCAAAATACAAACCTGCTCAGAGCAATCGCAGGGGAATTGGGCAGAGAAGACCCTGTCGGAACGGTGCGCGAAACATTTATCCAGCATCAATTGATAAGCGCTGGTCTGCAAGTGCGCATTCCGAGTCGAGGCGATTTTCTGGTAGAGGATAAGTATCTACTTGAAGTAGGCGGCAGCCGTAAGGGGAAAAAACAGATAGCAGGAAAAGAAAATGCCTACATCATAAAAGACGATATCGACATGGGCTTTGGCAATATTATCCCCATGTGGTTGTTCGGTTTTTTATACTGAAGGTTCGTAAAAGACATCCCCGTTGTCTCTCCTGAGAGCCGGTTAAAATGAAAAAATGTCCTTATTGCGGAGCCCCTGGGGATTTCTATTTTAATCCACAGATTTCGCAGATTACACGGATTACCCCGTGGCAAGCCACGGGGTGGCGAGTTTGGTTCCTTTCACATTTTTAGTTTCCGCGCTATAAGATTAATTAAGATGCATTCGTAAAGAGAGCTTTGCATAATGCCAATATTGTCATTGCGAGCAAAGCGAAGCAATCTCGCAACATATTGATAATTCATAAGATTGCCGCGTCGCTAAAGCTCCTCGCAATGACCAGAATTGCAGTTTTGCAAAGCTCTCAAAGCATCCTAATGTAATCCAGGGTTGTCTTTCTTCCTTTCACTCGAACCCTTGAATCCTTGTACCCTTCTTTGTAGTTTTTAGCATTTCACTCGAATCCTTGAATCCTTGACCCCTTGAACCCTCTGGTATTTATTTTGCCTTAATTAACTTCAACTAATCGGGAGATGATCCTCATTTTATAATGATTGTAGGTACAACAGACATGCCAATCCTGAAAATATGGTCTCGGTTTGACCCTTTATCAAGAACAATCTTGACCGGTATACGCTGCACGACCTTTACATAATTTCCTGTGGCATTTTCAGGAGGAAACAGAGAAAAAACAGCACCCGTACCTGCCATAATACTCTGCACGGTTCCTTCAAATACCTTGCCTGAATAGGTATCCACTCTTATTTCCACTCTTTGCCCCGGCTTCACCTTATCAAGCTCAGTCTCTTTATAATTTGCCGTCACCCACACATCATCAAGTGGAACAACTGCCATAAGTGGTTGTCCGATTTGAATTTGATTACCGACTTCAACAGATTTTTTGGTAACATAACCATGAGATGGCGCATAAATTTTTGTATAACTCCTTTTCAATTCCTCCGCTTTGTAAATTGCCTCTTTTTCCTTAACCAGGGATTTATGCGATTGAAAAGCTAACTTTGTTTGGTTAGTAAAGAAATCGCTTGAATTCGACTATCCCCGCCTACAAGGCGGGGCATTACGCCGAATTCATGGCTATTGCCACCGCGATTTCATAATTAGTGTCAAGCTTAAACCATTCATCCCCGTCCACAGGACGGGGTATTCT
>JAUSPI010000269.1 GCA_030655775.1 Syntrophales bacterium | reverse complement strand
TTAAAGCAATCTTAGCTTGGAAAATAGATCAAAGGAGGGAAAAGAATTAAATGAACTATATGGATTTCTTAAACCATGGATTGATAGGAATTAAATGAACTATATCTGGTAACATAACTATACTCGCAACATAACTGCTATATCTTTTACCTTTGAGCTGGCTTGGGAGTTGTGATTTAGGTTGCCTACGGATTTACGGTTGCCAGATACTTGAACTCGCCTTCCTTTACATGGAGCATAACTGCGCTTTTGATTGTATTTCCATCTTTACCAATATTGATGGTGCCGGAAACCCCTTTGAAATCTTTCGTGTCTGCCAAGGCAGCTCTGATGCTGCTTCCTCTTGTTGATTTGGCCCTTTCGATGGCATCTAACAAAACAAAATAGGCGTCTGCCCCTAACGCATCAAAGGCACTGGCCTCTCTTTCGTTTTTAGTTTCAAAGGTTTTGATATATTTTTTTGCAAGATCGGTTTCTGCCCCTTCTCTGGCAAAATGCCAGGTGAACGCAAGTCCCTCAACATCCTTTTCGCCAATTTCAATGAGTTCCTCGGCCCTGGCACCATCGGCTGACAGGATAGGAATTTTCATTCCCAGTTCAGTGGCCTGTTTGCATGTCAGAGCATCTTCGGTGTAATAGTTTGGCAGATAAAGGACATCCGGTTTTGCTGCCATGATGGCTGAAAGTTGTACCGTGAAGTCCCTATCTCCTGTCTGACAGTATGTTGTTGCAGCGATTTTACCCCCCATGTTGATAAAGCTTTTAACAAAAGCATTAGAAAGACTGATGCAGTAGTCCTGAGCGATATCGATCATAATGGCCGCTTTCCTCGCTCCCATGATATTGTATGCGTATTTAGCGGCTACCTCTCCCTGGAATGGATCACTGAAGCAAACCCTGAAAACATAGTTTCTGTTTTCAGTAACCATTGGATTTGTAGCTGAAGGTGAGATAATCGGTATCCTCGCCTTCTCGGCAATTTGTGCTCCTGCCACCGTATTTTCATTGATGGCTTCCCCGATTATTGCGCAAACCCCATTCTTTTTTATTAATCTGCTGACAGCATTGGCTGCTCCGGTTTTGTCGCTTTTGGTATCGACCAGAATGAGTTTCACTTTCTTGCCGAGGACGGCGGGTTTTATTTGGTTGGCTATTTTGATTCCGGCCCATTCCGTCTGCCCATAAACTTCTGACGAACCTGTCATAGGCAGGAAAACTCCAATTATAACTGTGTTTGAATTTTTTGCGGCTGGAGCAACTCCGGAAAAACAGAAAATTGAAGACAAAGCCAGAAACCAGATAAACAACTTTTTAACCTTCATTTTTTATCTCCTGAATTGATAAATTGAAAACAACCTTTGAACATCTGAGCTTAATTAAATATGGCAAAAAGCTTTTTATGTCAACTACTAACAAAGCCCATAAAATAGACATTGACCCTTAGGACAGACGTCCCGCCTCTCCACAATGGTGAATCGCTTAGACAGCCGAGACGGCTGTCCTACGGGATGGGGAGGACAGTCCTTATTTTCAATGTCTATTTTTGGGAAAGTACTGTTTTACGCTTCATTTTGCGTTTTGATCGAGAAAATCAATTACTGTCAGATTGGCCGGCATTTCATCGTGTCGCTTGCCTGTCCCGTCAACATGGTTTTCCTTTCAAGAAATTAGGATTTAGGGGACAGATTTAAAATCTGTCCCCATACTATTTGGTTTTTTTCCGTAATATTATTTTAATCGGTACGTGATCAAAACCGAATTCTTCTCTTATTTTATTGGTCAGATAACGCTGGTATGAGAAATGGACAGCTTTTGGTTCATGGACGAAGAAGACAAATGTAGGAGGTTTTACAGATGCCTGAGTAACATAGCTGAAGTTATGTGCCTTGCGCTGATAGCGTGGAGGAGGATTTATTTCAAGGAATTCCTGCACCTTGTTGTTTAATATGGACGTCTGAACCCTTCTTGTATACTGGATGTACGCCGTTTCAATCGTATCAAATATCTTCATAACCCTCTGGCCGGTGAGGGCCGAGACGAAGAGAGTTGGTGCAAAATTGAGAAACTTCAGCTTTTCTTTAATATCTCTCACATAGTTTCCCATGGTGCTGTTATCTTTTTTGATGAGATCCCACTTATTCACAACGATGATGCAGACAACGCCACGCTCAAAGGCAAGGCCTGCGATCTTTGTATCCTGGTCTGTTATTCCCTCTTCTGCGTCTATCAACATTAATGCGATGTCGCTTCTGCTCATGGTTTTGAGTGCCTGAACGACACTGTATTTCTCAAGGGTGATGCTTATTTTACTTTTCCGCCGTATGCCCGCAGTGTCGATCAGAAGGTATTTCCGGTCATTCAATTCAAAAGGGGTGTCTATGGCGTCTCTCGTCGTTCCGGGGAGGGGGTTAACGATAGTCCTTTCATACCCCAGCATGTTGTTGATGATAGAGGATTTTCCGACATTCGGTTTTCCTATCACGGCGATTCTTATCCTCTGTTCATCTTCACTGACCGCATCTGGGACGGGGAGGTATTCGACAACGTCATCCATCAGTCCTCCGACGCCCACCCCATGCTCGGAGGATATGGTGTAGAGTTTTTCAATCCCAAGCCGGTAGAATTCGTAAGCGAGCTCCTCTTGTTTTGGCCCGTCTATTTTGTTGATTACAAAGAAAGTCGGTTTTTCAGCCTCTCGTAAGAGATTTGCGATCTCTACATCCGACGGCGTCAGGCCCTCCCTTCCGTCCATGAGAAAGATGATGGTGTCTGCCTCCTCTATGGCAAGAGTAGTCTGTTCGCGCATCTGGATCAGGATTTTTTCCCTGGAGACGGGTTCGAATCCACCCGTGTCTATCAGTATGAAATCCCTGTCGTTCCAGGTACAATCCGCGTAATTTCTATCCCTTGTGGCGCCCGGCTCATCGATTACGATAGCCTTCTTCCTTTTGGACAGACGGTTAAAGAAGGTCGATTTTCCAACGTTGGGCCTTCCTATTATTGCAATTATAGGTTTCACTTGGCAACCTCTTGTTAGTTCCGAGTTCAAAGTTCAGAGTTCGGAGTCTTTTAACCCAGAACTCTGAACCCGGAACTCTGAACTATTTAGTACCCAAATTCCTTGAGCATCTTTGTGTCTTTAGTCCAGCCTTTGCTGACTCTGATGAAGAGTTCCAGATATATTCTGGTGGCGAAGAATTTTTCCATTTCCAGCCGTGCCTGACTCCCTATTTCCTTCAACATGGAACCCTGTTTCCCAATGAGTATTCCCTTTTGCGATTTTTTTTCCACGTTGATAGTAGCATGGATTCTGATCAGGTTTCTACTTTCATCTTCTTTAAAAGAATCGACCATGACGGCCGTGGAGTAGGGTATCTCCTGATGGGTTAACAGGATCACCTTTTCTCTGATTATCTCGGCGGCGAGAAATCTTTCGGATACGTCTGTTATCATATCATCGGGAAAGTATTTCGGCCCTTCGGGGAGGATATTCCATATTATATCGATGAGGATGTCGAGACCGTCGCCCTTCAATGCCGAGATGGGTATAATCTCCCTGAATGGAAAAAGATTCCTCAGATCATCTATCAGAGGTAGAAGCAGTTTCTTTTCGGCGAGGTCTATCTTATTGATGGCAAGGATGACCGGGGCTTTTACACCTTGCAGTGATTTTATAATAAAAATATCGTCATCATGGATTTTCCTGCCGGTTTCGACAAGCAGGAGCATGAGATCCATATCCCCGAAGGTATCAACGGCAGCCTTCACCATATATTTACCGAGCGGTGTCGTAGCCTTGTGTATTCCCGGTGTGTCGAGGAAGATGAACTGGCCGTTTTCGAGGTTTTTGATGCCGGTTATCCTGTTTCTCGTGGTCTGCGGTTTATGAGTGGTAATGGCTATCTTCTCCCCTATTATCCCGTTCAGAAGGGTCGATTTTCCAACGTTGGGTCTTCCTATGATCCCTATGAAACCTGATTTAAACAATTCTTCTCTCCGTTACTTAAAAGATGGTTCCGGGTTCCGAGTTTAGGGTTCCGGGTTGAGAACTCCGAACTTTGAACTCGGAACTTTGAACTTTGAACTTTGAACTTTGAACTATTCGTTAATACCAGCATCCCTCTTTCCTGGCCGGGGTCAGTTTTTTCTGAAATTTTTGTAAGTTTGAATCGCCCTTTTTGTGTCGATAAGTTCTGATTCTTCAGACCGCGGAATTTTGAAACATCTCCCGGAGAGAGAGTAAACGTTATCTCCTTGTCTCTGATTCGGGTCCGCTCCAGGAGAGAAGATGCCATATCGAGAAAGATAGACCCCTCGACGAGTGATCTGAATGCGGGATGAAATGGCCCCGCTACA
>JAUSPI010000268.1 GCA_030655775.1 Syntrophales bacterium | reverse complement strand
ATAGAAAAGAAAGAACGCCTCATCAAGCTACTGCAAGAAAAGCGAAGCGCCCTTATTACCCATGCCGTCACGAAGGGCCTCGATCCGACGGTTCCCATGAAGGATTCCGGCGTGGAATGGATCGGAGAGATGCCTGCACATTGGAATGTGATGGCTTTAAAATATGCTACCGCGACAAGAAAAGGGGCGGTCAAAACGGGGCCCTTTGGGAGTCAATTATTATCATCCGAAATGATATCGGGAGAAATAAAGGTCTATAACCAACGTAACGTAATTGATCATGATTTTAGAAGTGGTGAAAATTATGTAACGAAAAAAAAATTTCATGAGCTCAAAGAATTCTCAATTTTCCCAGACGATGTTCTAATTACAACCCGTGGAACAATTAGTCAATGTGCTATATTTCCGTTGGATGCAGAAATGGGAATATTGCATCCTTGCTTGATACGTGTTCAGCCAAACCCACAGAGCATGATACCAAAATATTTAGCTTTAGTGATACAAGATAGTGAAATTGTTAAGTTGCAGCTTCTTCTTATGAGTAATGCAACTACCATTGATGTTATATATTCAGATTCCCTGAAAAACGTAAAACTTCCATTACCACCCGTTCATGAGCAAGAAGCAATTATTGATTATATACAATCAATAAACAAAAAAATCGGCATGCTGGTTACGAAAACTAAAGAAAGTATAACGTTTTTTAAAGAATACCGTACAGCCCTCATTTCAGCAGCCGTCACCGGCAAAATCGACGTTCGGGAGGAAGTCCTATGAACGATGATGTTCACTTGACTAATCTGCTGGACATATTGCAAAAAAAACCATCTGAAACGGAGTGGCTTGAATTCAAAGTCAACAGATACGATCCGCAAGTCTTGGGGGAATATCTTTCCGCGCTTTCCAATTCCGCCTGTGTGCACGGAAAATCCATGGGCTATCTTGTTTTCGGCATTGAAGACAAAACCCATGATGTAATAGGAACATCCTTTAATCCGGCAAAAGAAAAAGGCAAGGGAAATCAGGGCTTACAAATATGGCTTGCCATGGGATTACAGCCGAATGTCGGATTTCGTGTACATAGCTTTAATTATAATAAAAAACCGGTTGTTATTTTCGAAATCAACCCGGCGATTGACAGACCGGTTTCTTTTTACGGGACAGCATGGATTCGCATTGGGTCGAGCAAGACACAACTCTTCAATCACCCCGAAAAGGAGCGTGAGATTTGGCGGCGGCGAAAAGAAGTTGATTGGTCCTCCCAACTCTGCGAAAAAGCCACACTCAATGACCTGGATGCGGACGCCATTACAAAGGCTCGTGAAGAGTATAAAATCAAGCTCCCTCAACAAGCCGATGCCGTTGATGAATGGGATGACACACGGTTTCTGAATAAAATCAAACTCACAATCCGTGGAAAGATTACAAATGCCGCAATCATACTTCTCGGCAAACCAGAGTCCGCAACGCTTCTAACACCAGCCGTGGCGCGGATTACATGGCTTTTAAAGGACGAAAACAATAATGAAAGGGACTATGAACATTTTGATCCCCCTTTTCTGCTTAATGTGGACCGCGTTTTTGCCAAGGTACGAAACCTGAAATATCGGCATATGCCAAGCGGCACGCTTTTCCCTGTGGAGGTTGACCAGTATGATCATTGGACCATTCGTGAAGCCCTCCACAACTGTATCGCTCACCAGGATTATTATCTTCATGGCCGCATAAACCTTGTAGAAACACCTTCAATGTTAATGCTTACGAATGTGGGGAGCTTTTTGCCCGGTAGCGTTGAAACCGTAATCCGTCAGGATGTGCCACCAGAGGTGTACAGGAATTCCTTTCTGGCATCCGCCATGGTGAATTTAAACATGATCGACACGCAGGGAGGCGGAATAAAGAAGATGTTCCAAAGACAAATGAAAAGGTATTTTCCGTTGCCGGACTATGACATCGCATCATCTCCCGATAGGGTTGTGGTCAAAATACGGGGTGAGATTCTTGATGAACAATTTAGTCGACTTTTAATGAATCGAACTGATCTTGATCTGTGGACGGTTATACTTTTGGATAAAGTGCAGAAAAGAATGTCCATCTTGCGAGATGAGCACAAAATTCTTAAAAACCAAAAGCTCGTAGAGGGTCGATATCCGAATATATTTATTTCGTCCCGTCTTGCTTCGGTAGCAGGTGAAGAATTCCGACATATCCGCCATAAGGGTTTTGACAAAACATATTATAAAGACCTGATTATGGCTCTGATTAGAGAACATGGCCCTGTTACCAGACAAAAAATCGACAAACTCCTTTTGGACAAGTTACCTGAGATTCTTACTGAGAAACAAAAAAAGACAAAAATACATAATCTGCTATATGAATTGAGCATAAAGGAAGGAAAGATCGAAAATAAAGGATCGCGCAAATTTTCGCGCTGGTCGATTAAGTGAATGTTCAAGAAAAAAAGCAATAAAAAGAATAAAAAAGCAATAAAAAGAATAAGCTCTAAAACTAAAGAGGATGTTTTATCAGGACGTTATCTTATTGCTAATTACCGTTCGTTTTCTCTCAAAAGCAAAAGAACGAGCGTTATGGTAAAGAAAACTTTCGATTGTCATCAAAAGAAGTTTGAGAAAATGGAGACCCTTTTATGATCGAAATATCGGAAAGAGCCTTTGAAAGCGCCATCGAACATGCGCTTTTGAAGAACGGTCCCGATGACCCTGAGAAGAAAGATTCCGGGACAAAAGAACAAATGTTGAATTTCGGCGAATTTGTCCCCGGCGGGTATCAAAAGCGAGTGCAGGATGATTACGACCGGGCTCTCTGCCTGATACCCCGGGACGTGCTGGATTTCATCTATGCGACCCAGCCGAAGGAATGGGAGAAGCTCAAATCGCACCACGGGGCGGAGGTCAAAACACAATTCATGAAACGCCTTGCCTCCGAAATTTCACGGCGTGGCACCCTCGACGTTCTCAGAAAAGGGGTAAAGGACTCGGGGTGCAGATTCCAACTTATTTATTTCCGGCCTTCAAGCGGGCTGAACGAGGAACTTCAGAAACTTTATGAAGCGAATCTCTTTTCCGTCGTACGCCAGCTTCACTACAGCGAAAAGAATGAAAAGAGCCTTGACATGGCGCTCTTTTTAAACGGAATCCCCCTCTTCACCGCCGAGCTGAAGAACCCTTTGACGGGCCAGAACGTGGAGGATGCCATAAAGCAATACCGTTTCGACCGAGACCCGCGGGAACCTTTCCTGTCGTTTCGGCGGTGCCTCGCACACTTTGGCGTTGACCCCGACTTCGTTTTTGTGACGACAAAGCTGAAAGGCGCAAAGACGGATTTTCTTCCCTTCAACCAGGGCAGGTTCGGCGGCGCCGGAAATCCTCCAAAATCACCGACAAACGGCGGTTACGCGACTGATTATCTGTGGAACAGGATATGGTCCCGTGACAGTGTGCTTAATCTCATTCAGCACTTCATCCATGAAATCGAAGTGGAAGATGAAAAAGGGCGAAAAACAGGCAAGCGAGAGCTAATCTTTCCCCGGTATCACCAGCTCGATTCGGTTCGAAGGCTCGTTGATAATGCCCGCGCCTTCGGTGCCGGAACACAATACCTTATTCAGCATTCGGCTGGAAGCGGCAAGTCCAATTCAATAGCATGGCTTGCCCACCAGTTGTCAGTTCTCCATGACAGGGATGACAGGCGAGTCTTCGATTCTATCGTTGTCATAACTGATAGGCGTGTCCTCGACCGCCAACTTCAGAGAACTGTTAGGCAATTCGAGCAGACGAGCGGCGTCGTGGAAAATATAGATACCACAAGCCGTCAGCTCAAGGACGCCCTTGAGTCGGGCAAGACGATAATCGTGACGACGCTCCAGAAGTTTCCCGTAATTGTGGGAGAAATGAACGATCTGCCCGGAAGGAGGTTCGCCGTAATCGTAGATGAGGCGCATTCCTCTCAATCGGGTGAAAGCACAAAGAGCCTCAAGTCTGTCCTCGCATCGACAAGTCTCGAAGAGGCGGCCGCGGAAGAAGAAGGGAAGCCCACGGCCGAGGAAGAATATAATGACACAGTTCTCAAGGAAATGGAAAAACGCGGAAGGCTTCCAAACGTAAGCTGGTTCGCATTCACGGCGACGCCGAAACCGAAGACGCTGGAACTCTTCGGCGAAAAGAGCGACGACGGCAAATTCGAGGCATTCAGCCTCTACAGCATGCGCCAGGCAATCGAGGAGGGGTTTATCCTCGATGTTCTTGAGAATTATACAACATTCAAGGTTTACTGGAATCTTCTGAAAACCGTTGAGGATGATCCCCACTATGAGGAGGGAAAGGCAAAGCGGTTGCTTCAGTCCTTCGTCAATCTTCACGAGCACGCAATCCGGAAAAAGGTCGAGATTATTGGTGAACATTTTCACGATCAGATATCGTCCCGGATCGGCGGAAGGGCAAAGGCGATGATTGTCGCGCGGTCGCGGCTTCATGCCGTGAGATACAAGCTTGTGCTCGATAATTATCTGAAAGAACGCGGTTATCCCTACAAAACTATTGTAGCGTTTTCCGGCACGGTGCGCGACGAGGGAATTGACTATACCGAAGCCAATATGAATGGTTTTTCCGAAAGGCAGACGGCGGATGCGTTCAAGCGTCCTGAAAACCGGTTTCTTGTGGTGGCAAACAAGTTCCAGACGGGATTCGACCAGCCCCTGCTTCATACTATGTATGTGGACAAGAAAATCGGAGGGGTAAATGCCGTGCAGACGCTCTCGCGGCTTAACCGTGTCCATGACAGAAAGAAAGAGACAATGGTGCTGGACTTCGCGAATGACGCCGATAAACTTCGTGAATCCTTTGACCCCTATTATGAAAAGACCATTCTTTCAGAGGCCACAGATCCGAATCTCCTGTATGATCTCGAAAGGCAGCTCTCCGAGTTTCATATTTACGATAAGGAAGATATCGAATTATTTGCCCTCAAGTATTTTAACCCAAAAAAGACACAGGACGCACTTTATGCACTCCTTGCTCCCCCGGTCGATAGATATAAGGGGCTTGATGAGGAAGAAAGAATCAATTTCAGGGGAAAGCTGACGGACTATATTCGACTCTACGCGTTTCTGTCGCAGATACTGTCTTTTGCTGATGTCGATCTGGAAAAATTGCATGTCTTCGCCCGCCTGTTGCGGAGGATCATTCCGCCCGAACCGAATGACCTGCCCCGCGAGATCAAAGATAAAGTGGACATGGAATCATACAAAGTGCGGGAGACGTGGAAAGGAAAAATAACCCTCGAACGGGGTGATGGCGAAGTTGAGCCGATCGGGGTAAAGGGTGAGTATGGAACTTCGCCGGATCATGTAGAGGTGCTTTCCAGGATAATAAAGGAACTCAATGAACGCTTTGGATCCGATTTCAGTGATGAGGACAAGGTTTTTATAAAAACACTGGAAGAGAGGCTTGCGGAAGATCCGGCCCTTGTTGCGAGCGTCCGCGTCAATCCTCCCGAAAATGCCCGTCTGACGTTTGATCACGTCGTCGTTGACCGGCTTCAGGACATGGTGGACACAAACTTTAAATTCTACAAGCGAATAACCGACGACCGGGAATTCTCGAAATTCTTTATAGACTGGCTGTTTGACAGGTTTCGGAAAAGCGCTCAAGCAGAAGAATTAACGTGATTTGAAAAGGGCGTTCAATGCGGAACAAACAGGTGCAACATCAATTATTGTGTAACGAAAGGCTGTGGTTTAAGTTGTAAGCCTTCAAGATGATGTCAGAACCTGTTCAGATATCATGAAGACTGTATGAAACTTTGTCCCCAAAATGAAAACGCCCTTACTTCGAGGGCGTCGGGTTTAAAATAATCCGTTTTTAATGAAATATGAACTTTACAAAGATTTTCCAGCTTCTGATTGAATTTTTTAATCGTGAAGAAATTGACTATGCATTAATAGGCGCTTTTGCGCTTAAAGCATACGGATATGTGCGTGCGACACAGGACGTCGATTTTCTGGTGAGAAGGGAAAATCAGCCACGAATCATCAAATATCTGGAATCACTCGGATACGAGACTATCCATAAATCAAGTGGATACTCTAACCATCTGCATCCTTTTCTGAAACTGGGTAGGATTGATATCGTTTATGTTGCCGGTGATACTGCTGATACTATGTTTTCCGAGACAAAGCGGTTGTTGCTGCTGGGAGAAATTCACCTCCCTGTAGTGAAACCGGAGCACTTGGTAGCATTGAAGCTCTTTGCCATGAAAAATGATCCCGCACGCCGGCTGAGAGAACTGGCAGACATACAGTATATAATGTCATTGCCGGAGATTGATTTGGAGGAAGTTAAAAGTTATTTTGAAAAATATGGTCAGATGGATAGTTATGAGGAACTCATTCATGAAAAAAAATAAAAAAGAACTGGATCTCGAGAGCGACATTAACTTGACCGAAGACGATCTGGTGTCCATGAGGAGACGTCCCGACAATTCAGCGCATGATATCAGAGATTATTTGGAATTTCTTGAAGAAATGGGGACATCTGGGGCAAAAAGAGCTCCAACGAAATACTATGGGGAAAATTTTGAATTGTGATCTGAATATAAGAGGGACAGATGTATAAGTTTCTGTTCAGAGATAAAATTGAAAAGATAGGAAAGAAAAACAATCAAACAAAAAAAGAGAGGTGACTGATATGACGGAAAAGAAAAAACAGCAACTGCCGAAGCCTACGATGAGCAGTACAAAAAAGGAAATGCTCGATGCCTATAATGAACTGTTAAAACAGTTTCAGGAGCAGCGGGAGGCGGAGCTGAAGCCGGAGAAGAAGGTTGAGGAGAAACGGGCAAGAGAGGTCCTTGAGGTTGCAGACTCACTGTCATCCGAAGGTGTTGTAAAAGGAATCAGTAATCTTAAGCTCGACATGAGTAAAATGTTGACTGAGATTTCAGATAAGCTGGAAAGCGAGGTAAATAAACTTAATGGTATCCGGAAGGCGATTGATATCAAGGAGGAGGAATTAAAGGAGCTGTACGAAATTGAAAAGTCGGCGGCCACACTGGCCGCGCTTATAGAAGCCCAGAACCGGAAGCGGCAGGAATACGATTCCGAGATGGCCGTAATGAAAGAAAACCTTATGCGGGAAATTGAAAAAACTCGCTCGGAATGGGAAAAAGAAGAAGAACAATATGAGATGGAAATAAAAGAGCAGAATGCTGCTGAAAAGAAGAAAAGAGAACGGGAGAAGGAAGAATTCCAGTATGCCTTTAAGCGGGAACAACAGCTTTCCAAAGATGAATTTGAAGATGAAAAAGCGAAACTTGAAAGAGAAATTCAGCTTAAAAGAGAACAGATGGAAAAGGACCTGGCGGAAAGGGAAAAGGTGATAAGCGAAAAAGAAGGAGAACTGAACGAACTGCGACAAAAAGTGGGCGCATTTCCCAAGGAACTGGAAGCAGCCGTCAACAAGGCCGTGAAGGAAACAACCGAAAGAATTACAAGAGACGCCACCAGCAAGGGACAATTGCTGGATAAGGAATTTGAGGGCGAGCGAAAAGTGTTTACCACCCGCATCGAATCGCTTGAAAAAACGGTTGAAGTTCAAGCCGAACAGATTTCAAAACTTTCAGGACAGCTCGAAAAATCATATCAAAAGGTGGAGGATATCGCAGTCAAGGCGATAGAAGGTTCATCTAATCTCAAGTCTCTTTCAAATTTACAACAGATGATGGTGGATCAGGCAAAGAAACATGAGTAAAGAAAACAGGAGAAGGGCTCATTTTTGAAAAATAACCAATATAAGAAAGTCTGGTGAACTGAACAGTGAGCGCATTCCCCGCTGCTTGCGGCGGGGTTAGCGAGCGAATAAAATCAACAAATTTCCTTACCCCGATAAACGGGATAAGTGCGTTAACGAATTTGCTTTCTACCAGAAAGCAAATCCTAACTTACTAAACAGTCGGAGATTCCCCGTAGCTTGCTGCGGGGAGATTCAATACCATGAAAGAACCGGAAACAAATCCGCATTTAGGGGTGGCTATTCTGGAGGTTGTGGAGAATCAGCTAAGGGGGTACTGTCAGTGAAAGATCAAAGTCCCACGATTAAAGAGTGGCGAAGACTTTACGAAGTCGCAACAGAATTTAAAAAAATAGAATGCTGGGATTGGATGTACGATAGCGATCTGTTTGGGGTTCAGAATCCGGATGACGGGCAAATTGGATATTGCTGTGTTCTGGGGAATTTTGGAGAAATGTTCGGTATGACTATGTATCTGGGATCGGAGGGTCTTGGGGGATACCTCAAACTCCAATCCGGTGAAATTACTGAAACCGATCCCGATGTGCTCCATTATCAAAAATGCCTCATGATTTCCTTTGAAGACAGGGATTATTTACAAAAAGAAGATATTCAATTAATAAAAAAGCTTGGTTTAAAGTTTCGTGGACGAAACGAATGGCCCATGTTCAGAAGTTACAGGCCGGGTTATGTTCCGTGGTTTCTAACAAAAGAAGAGGCGTTGTTTCTGACTGCCGCTATAGAACAGGCCATTGATGTGGCTTTGCGTTTTGAAGAAGATGAAGATTTACTCACGGCGCCCGGCGGAAATGAATATTTGATAAGGATTCCTGATAAAATTGAAGATATTATTCTCTGGGAAGATAGATGGATGAAACCCGCTCCCGTGGAAAAAACCAGGGTGTTAGATGACCGGGTCGATGAAGTCAGGATACAAAAGATCAAAAAGGGGGCTGTCAAAACGGACTCCATCTGGGAAATCGAAATTGCCTTTGCTCCTATGCCTGTGGGGGAGAAAAAAGAAAGACCCTATTTCCCCAAAATGCTTGCAGTAATGGATCATCGCTCAATGATGGCTTTAGACCTTTATATGTTTGAAATATGGAGCGACGCTTCAGAGTTCAGAAATCATTTTCTCAGCTTTTTAGAAGAGAAGGGGATTCTGCCACAGGAAATACTGGTAACGAAAGAGGAGACGCTTCAGATTATTGCACCCATTGCATCGTTGCTTAAAATCCGAGTAAAATCAGTTTCAAGTCTCTTGGCATTTGAAGAGCTTTATTATGGAATGATTGATTCTTTGTAAATGGGGAACAGGTTATCATTGACACGTTCGTAAAAAGTCAGTTTTCTTCGCTCAGAACCATTTTGGGGATGCTGACATTGCCTGGCTAAAAATCTAAAAACTCGTGCTAATGCACTCAAACAATTAGATTTTTTTAACGCCAGTCACTGCCAGCATCTTTTCCCCAAAATGCTTAGATTCGCTATGAAAAGACTTTTTACGAGTGCATCTATCCCCTTATATTGCAACGATTTTATGTGTGTTATGCAAACATCTAAGAGGATAAAATATGATTATTTTCGTAACAGGCGGGGCCAGGGGCGGTAAGAGCGATTTTGCCCAGGATCTGGTGGAAAAATTGAGTGGAAAGAGGCTGTTCCTGGCTACTGCACAGGCCCTTGATGATGAGATGCGCCAAAGGATTGAAAAGCACCGGGAGCAGAGGGGAAACCGGTGGGATACCCTGGAGGAGCCGGTCCACCTTGGAAGGGTGCTGAGGTCGGCGGCGGGCTCATATGATGCGGTCCTTGTTGATTGTTTTACGGTCTGGATGTCCAACCTTCTTCTTGAGTATAATCCCCCCATCCCCCCTTTACTAAAGGGGGGGCAAAGGGGGATTTTACCCTTTAATAAAGGGGGGATGGGGGGATTTTCAGATGGAAAGATATCAGAAATTGTGGATGATTTCTTTTCGAGTATAGATGAGTTTAAGGGAACGATTGTAATAGTTTCCAATGAAGTAGGGATGGGGATAGTCCCGGAAAATAAATTGGCAAGGAAATACCGGGACCAGCTCGGTTTCCTCAATCAGAGGATAGCGAGGAGGGCGGACGAGGTTTATGCTCTTATCTCCGGTATTCCCATCAAAATAAAGTAGAGCGTTTGGCTATCATCCGCCAGCTTTCAGCAAGGAAAAAATATACAACAATGAAAAATTGTAACACTTTAGCTGTTTGAAAAAAGTAATGATTACTACTAAAATCCCCTCTAACTCCCCTTTAAAAAGGGGAGAACCTTATGCTCTCCCCCTTTTCTAAAGGGGGATTAAGGGGGATTTCAAATGGCTAAGGTGTTATGAAAAATCAAATCAGGAGAAGAGAGTGAGAGATTTACAGAAGATACTAAACAGCATCCAGCCGTTGGACAAAGACTACCTGAAGCGGGCAAAGCAAAGACTTGACAGCCTTACAAAGCCTCCTGAAAGCCTTGGCAGGCTTGAAGAGATTGCCCAGAGGTACACGGCTATTAGAGAAGATTTGAACCCATCCATTGATAAAAAGGTGATATTTACCTTCGCCGGTGACCATGGTGTTGTGGAAGAAGGTGTAAGCGCCTATCCGGGAGAGGTTACAATCCAGATGGTTTTGAATATGCTTTCCGGAGGCGCTGCCATAAATGTGCTCGCGGGCCACGTGGGGGCGGAGGTAGTTGTCGTGGACATCGGGGTGGCTCATGATTTTGAACCCGCCGAAGGCCTTGTTATCAATAAAATAGGTTATGGGACAAAGAATTTTTCTAAAGGTCCTGCCATGACCTACGATGAGGCCCTGCGGTCGATAAAAACCGGTATCGGTCTGGCCGACGAATATGCCGGAAAGGGTGCGGATATCGTGGGAACGGGGGAAATGGGTATAGGAAACACCACTCCTTCCAGTGCGATCCTGTCCGTATTTACCGGCCTGCCGGCATTGGAAGTGACCGGCCGGGGCACGGGTATTGATGACGGAGCACTCCGGAAAAAGGCGGAGGTGATAGAAAGCGGCATAAAGCTGAATCGACCGGACCCTGGAGATCCTGTAGATGTCCTGGCCAAAGTGGGCGGATTTGAGATAGGGGGGATAGCCGGGCTCATTATAGGTTGTGCCTTTCACCGGATACCGGTTGTAGTCGACGGTTTTATCTCCACAGCGGGTGCCCTGATAGCCGTTGCGCTGAATCCCGCGATAAATGAATACCTGTTCTGCTCGCATCTTTCTTCCGAAGCCGGACATAAGCAGATGCTTGAGCGTTTGGGGCAGAAGCCGATTCTCGATTTAGATATGAGATTGGGGGAGGGGACGGGTGCAGCTATAGCCATGTCTATAATCGAGGCCGCCGTAAAGATCATGACAAGGATGGCGACCTTTGAATCGGCAGGTGTGGATAAGGCACTGAAATAATGAAGGGATTTCTTGCAGCATTACAGTTTCTTACCATAATCAGGGTGTCAAGAGATCCTGACATTACAGGGGAAGATCTTGGCAGGTCGATGTCCTATTACCCTGTCGTCGGTTTCCTCATCGGTTTGACACTCGTGGCCGTCAGGGCTGTCTTTAGCCTTTTCCTTCCTTTGCCTGTCGTTGATATACTTGTCATCGCGGCCCTGGTAATACTTTCGGGCGCTCTTCATCTCGATGGTTTCGCCGATACGGTTGACGGTCTGGCCGGAGGGAGAGACCGTGAAAAAACCCTCGCTATTATGAGGGACAACAAGATCGGTTCCTTCGCCGTCGTCGGCCTGATACTCCTTCTGATATTGAAGGTATCTGCCCTGATGGAGGTACCCGCTGAAATAAAAAACTCAGCCCTTCTGATAATGCCTGTTTTAGGGAGGTGGTCAACGGTTCAGCTGGCATCCGGCTTCAGTTATGCCAGATCCGGAAACGGAACAGCCCTTGTGTTTACCCGGTTTGCGGGGAGAAAAGAATACGTTATCTCCACACTTATAACTGCAGTCATACTAATTGGTCTCTTTCAACTAAGGGGATTGGTGATAATGCTTCTTATCGCAGCCATTACACTTCTTCTCGGTCTCTTTTTCAAAAGGCGTATCGGGGGGGTAACGGGGGATATCATGGGTGCGGCGAATGAGATTAACGAGGTTGTTACACTTCTAATGATATGCGGACTTTTTGCCGTGTAGGACGGAGAGCCAGGTGGATATTCATACCAGATTATATTTAGTAAGACATGGCCAGGTGACAAATTATTTGGATGGGACGTGTAATGGTCATAATGATGTTGATATAACGGAACTCGGAATCGGGCAGATGGAGGCCGTAGCGGATAGACTGAGAGATGAAAATCTGGCGGCCGTCTATTCCAGTGACTTGATCCGCACCATAAGAGGAGGAGCGATAATTGCCAAAGCCCA
>JAUSPI010000267.1 GCA_030655775.1 Syntrophales bacterium | reverse complement strand
CTAAAGGGGGCAAAGCCGCAACCCCAAAAGTGCCTAAAGTTTGAAGTGCCTAAAGTGAGCTAAAGTTAATGTACACGCCTTCGGCGCGGTCAAATTCGAAACAGGCTGCGCTGAAAGCGCATTTTTTAACTTTAGGCACTTTAGTTCACTTTACACTTTTAACTAAATCTGTAATATCCTTTTCCGAAACTTTTCCCAGAGCTGCTAAAGAAATGGTGTCGAAGCTGAAGATATCGCCGGCCAGATTTTTTATGTCTTCCCTGCTAACGGCTTCTATATTTTTTACAATCTCTTCTACTGGGATATTACGTCCGAATAAAATCTCATTTTTTGCAAGTTTTGTCATACGGTTGTCGGTACTTTCCATACTTAATAGCAAATTTCCTTTTACCAGCTCCTTGGCTGAATGAAGCTCTTTTTCTGTCAGTAAATTACTCCTGAGCTTATCCAATTCTTCAAATATCAAACCAATGACATTCTTAACCTTATCTTCACTGGTAGCCACGTAAATACCCAATATGCCCGCGTCCCTGTATGGAACGAGATAAGAACTTATGGAGTAAGCAAGCCCCCTCTTTTCCCTGATTTCCTGAAAAAGTTTCGAACTCATGCTTCCTCCAAGAACAATATTCATTAACAGGGCGGGATATCGCAGTTGGCTTGTGGAAGGGGGAGCAGTGGTACCGACAATAATATGTTCCTGTTCCAGATCTTTTTCAATTACGGCAACTGCAGGTGTTATGAGAGGTTTGTTATGCAATTCTTTTATCGATTTTCTTTCTAACGATCCAAAGGTGTTCTTGGCAAGATTAACCAGGACATCATGTTTCAGATTACCTGCAGCGGTCAACGTTATATTTTCCCCTGTGTATCTTTCAGTAAAAAAGTTAATAAGGCTATCTCTTCCAAAATTGACAACCGTTTCCTTTGTTCCTAAGACAGGAAGACCTAAGGGGTGCCCATTCCAGAAGGTTTTCTCGAAAAAATCGTGAATAAAATCATCCGGTGTATCTTCCACCATAGAAATTTCTTGAAGAACCACCGACGATTCCTTTTCTATTTCCGCGGGATCAAAAAGAGAGTTTTTTAGTATATCAGCAAGAAGGTCAATCGCCATAGCAAGATGGTAATCTGGAATCTTAATATAGAAGGCGGTTAATTCCTTGCCGGTAAAGGCATTCATTACGCCACCGACAGAATCGATCTCCGATGCTATGTCAAAGGCGGATCGATTCTTTGTCCCCTTGAAGAGCATGTGCTCTATGAAATGGGCCATCCCGTTTATGGTATAATTTTCACTGCGAGAACCGCACCTGACCCAAACCCCTATTGAAACCGATCTCACATGATTGATCTCTTCAGAGATGACCCTTATGCCATTATCCAGAACGGTCTTATTCTGCATCGTGCTCAAGTGCGTCCTTCCTGCTCAATCTTATTTTCCCCTGCCTGTCAATCTCGATAACCTTAACAGACACCTTGTCGCCTTCATTAAGGACATCCGTTACCTTATTGACCCTTTCCCTGGCGAGCTGAGATATATGTACCAGGCCGTCTGTACCCGGCAATATCTCCACAAAGGCTCCAAAATCGACAACTTTCCTTACCGTACCGAGGTAAATCTTTCCTACTTCCGCATCTTCGGTCAGCATCTTGACCATGGCAACAGCCTTACTTGCCGCCTCCGAATCATTGGAAGCAATCGTCACCGTTCCATCATCCTCCACATTTATATCGACTCCTGTTTCACTTATAATGTGCCTTATGTTCTTTCCACCGGTGCCTATGACGTCTCTTATCCTGTCCGGCTTGACCATTATAGTGGTTATCCTCGGGGCATAAAGCGAAACATCTTCCCTCGGTTCAGCAAGAGTTTCCTTCATTTTTTCAATTATAAAAAGTCTTCCTTCCCTTGCCTGATAGAGAGCTTTTTTCAGGATATCCTCTGTGATGCCATCGATCTTTATGTCCATTTGCATGGCAGTAATACCCTTATTTGTACCACACACCTTGAAGTCCATATCACCTGCGTGATCTTCATCGCCAAGAATGTCGGAAAGGATGACGACTTCTTCACCTTCCTTCAATAAACCCATGGCAATACCGGAAACCATACTCTTTACCGGCACTCCCGCATCCATTAAGGAAAGGATCCCTCCACAAACCGTGGCCATGGATGATGAACCGTTGGAGGATAATGTCTCGGAAACAATCCTTATTGTGTAGGGGAACTCTTCCTGAGAAGGAAGAAGAGGAAGCAATGCCCTTCTTGCGAGCGCTCCATGTCCTATTTCCCTCCTTCCGGGACCTCTTAAAAATCTTGCCTCACCTACGGAATAAGGGGGAAAATTATAGTGCAGCATAAATGTTCTTCTCTCCTCCCCGCTTATGTAATCCATCCTCTGCTCATCTGAAGACGTGCCGAGTGTGAGAACGGCAAGGACCTGGGTTTCCCCCCTGGCAAACAGTGCTGATCCGTGCGTCCTTGGAAGAAGCCCTACCTCAGAACTGATCGGCCTTATGTCCGTATTAGACCTGCCGTCTATTCTTTTCTTTTCATTTAAAATCATAGCCCTGAGGAACTTTTTTTCTAACTCTTCCAGGACGGTCTTCACCATTGGACCAAGCTCGGCATTTTCAGAAGCGAATTCAGCTACGACCGACTCTCTCACCTGATGCAGTTTTGCCTGACGGTCCTGTTTTTTCTGAATCGCATAAGCCTCTTTCAGAGATGTCATGGCCATATCAGAAATGCTCTTACGAAGGTCCTCATCAATTTCAACCGGTTCTACTGGTCTCTTTTCATTGCCTATAGCCTGGCGAATTTGATCCTGAAGCGTAATTACAGGCCTGATCGATTCCAGACCAATCTTTATAGCTTCAACTATCACATCTTCCTCAACTTCAAGAGACCCTCCCTCGAGCATCACTAAGTTGACATCAAATTCTCTACCACCTGTGCCTGGAAGAATTTTTCTTCCAACTAAAAAGAGATCCAGGTCACTGTTGTTTAGCTGTTCCGTCGTAGGGTTACATATAAGTTCTTCCCCAACCCGGCCAACTCTCACACCGGCAACCGGTCCCTCAAAGGGAATGTCCGATATCTCAAGGGCAGCGGATGCACCCAGCATAGCGACAATATCGGAATCATTTTCAGCATCCAATGAAAGCACTGTTGCCACAATTTGCGTCTCATAAAAATATCCATCAGGGAAAAGAGGTCGTAAGGATCGATCAATAATCCTGCATGTCAGGATCTCATTATCATTAGGACGTCCTTCTCTCTTAAAAAATCCACCAGGAATCTTACCTGCCGCGTAGGTCATCTCCTGATAGTCGACGGTCAACGGCATAAAATCAAGGCCTTCTCTTTTGCTTTTCATCGATACTGCCGTGACAAGAACCACAGTATCACCGTAAGTAACGAGAAGAGCGCCATCCGCCTGACCTGCCATATAATGTGATTTCAGAGAGATCTCTCTCCCCGCAAAATTTGCACTAAATATTTTACTCATATTTTCTCCTTTAAAAATTATAGTATGGTAGCCATCATTTAGCACTGCTATGTGTTGGCAAAGCTCAAGTCCTGCACTTCATTTCTGAAAGCTACCTTTGTTTGAGTGCCCGAAAGCAAGCATTTTAATTGCTCTTCTTACTTTCTTATCCCAAGGCGTTCAATAACATTCCTGTACTTCTCTACGTTTTTACCTTTAAGATAATCGAGAAGCCGCCTCCTCTGCCCGACGAGTTTCAAAAGTCCCCTGCGGGAGTGGTGATCCTTTTTGTGAATCTTAAAGTGTTCTGTCAAATACTTTATTCTGGCACTGAGGAGAGCAATCTGAACCTCCGGAGACCCGGTGTCTTTCTCGTGAACCTGAAAGTCTTCAATTATCCCTTTTTTTCTGTCTAATTCCAATACCACTTATACTTCCTCCTTGTTAAAAAATTCTACGCGAGTTTTTTGGCTCCATAGCAACTCCACGTACATTGTATTTGTCATCTTTCGTTAATAATTAAATACCCTTATAATTTCGACCAATTGTTTCTTTGAATCAAGTGCCGAAATCTGGTCAAAGGAATAAAGCATTCTTGCCAGGGCAACAAGGCAATTGCCACTCGAGATAAATTTTATCACTTGTCCAGCAGTAAGAGTATCAATTTGATTCTCTGCCATATCACCAACCAACGGTTGATAGCCATTACGTAATCTGTCTGCTAACCTTTGATCGACATCAATGGTAGGAAAACATGACACTGCATCTACCATCGGGATCAGGTTTTTTAATAACATCTCCTCCGCTTTCTGATGGTTAATATTTTCAAAAGAGATGGCCGATTCCTCAACAAAATAGCCGCTTCTTATCCTTCTCAACGCGGACAAGCATGCTCCACACCCCAATCTCTCACCTATTTCGGAACAAAGGGATCTTATATAGGTTCCCTTGGAACATGATACAAAAAAGGTCACATAGGGCAATTCTACGTTTTCGAGAATTATTTGGTGTATGTCGACCGTCCTGGGAAGGGGATCAACGGCACTTCCCCGTCGTGCCCATTCATACAACGGTTTTCCCTTAAATTTAATTGCAGAATAGCGGGGAGGTTTTTGTTCTATTTCCCCCACAAAACTATTCAACGTATTCTCTATGTCACTTTTGGTGACCCGCGGTTCCTTCCTGGCTGTTATCTTGCCATCTATATCAAGAGTATCAGTTTCAATGCCCAGTAACATAGTGGCCCTGTATTCTTTGCTGTCCATCAAAAAAAACTGAGCAAGCTTTGTTGCCTCATTAATACACACGGGAAGCACTCCGGTAGCAAGTGGATCAAGGGTGCCGGCATGGCCAACTTTCCTTGCGCCGAGTATCTTCTTGATATTTTCAACAACAGCAAATGATGTCTTCCCCGGAGGTTTGTCAATTATTATAACGCCGTTCATACAATCACGCATTCTAAGTGCCTAAAGTGACTAAAGTGAGCTAAAGTGACTAAAGTTAAAAATGCGTTTTCAGCGCAACTTGTTTTGTTTTAACAGCGCCGAAGGCGTGTACCATTAACTTTAGTTCACTTTAGGCACTTCAAACTTTAGTTCACTTCTTTTGTTGATTCACAATACAGGTTACTATACTTCTTTTGACTGTATCAATATCCCCCTGAATCATGCAAGCCGAGGCATTGGAGTGACCTCCACCTCCAAATTCTCCGGCTACCCGTTCCACATTAATTCTTCCCTTTGATCGAAGGCTTATCCTAAAGTTGTTTTCGGACATTTCATTGTAAAGTACAGCAACTTCAACGCCTTCAATTGAACGGGCAAAATCTACAAAGCCCTCAGTATGTTCGGGAAGGGCCCCCGCTTCTTCAAGCATCTTATGGGTAACCACAATGGAACTGATTTTTTCATCCCAATCGGACTCGAATGTCTCGAGAACCTTCGTCAGAAGTTTAATTTTAGCAGGAGGATTCATCTCATATATCCTTTCAGCTATCCGTTGGGGGTTCGCTCCTTTTTCCACGAGTTTTCCTGCTATTGTGAAAGTATCTCTTCCGGTGTTGGAATAGCGAAACGACCCCGTATCCGTGAGAATGGCCGTATAGAGGTTTATTGCGATGTTTTCAGTCAGGGCAACACCCATTTTTTCTAAGAGTCGATAAATTATTTCTCCGGTGGAACTCGCTTCAGGATCGATCAGAGACATATCACAGAACCCCCCGTTTGAGATATGGTGATCTATGTTTATCATCTTCTTAATGGCAGCACTAACACGGGCAGATTCATTTCCCATCCTGTCAATTTTACTGCAATCTAATACAAAAACAACATCAAAATTTTCAAGAGATTCAAGGGTGTTGACAATAAATTCAGCGCCAGGAAGAAATCTGTAAATTTCGGGGGTCTCATCCTGGTTGTAAACAACAGCCTCTTTTCCCATATTACGAAGGGCATGGTACATGGCCAGTTCTGATCCTATGGCATCACCATCGAGCCGAATATGGGAGGTTATAAGAAAATTCCGGCAAGAATTTATGACCCTGACAATTTTATCAAACATCTGTCCCCTTTTCCTTCAGTTCTTCCAACAACCTGTCTATACGAGTCCCGTAATCGAATGATTTATCGTAAATAAAGGTTATATTAGGTACATAGCGAAGCTGCAGTTTCATTCCCAGCTCTCTTTTCAAAAAACCGGTAGCCTTTTGCATTCCTGTCATGGTTTCTTCACTGCAGGTATCGCTGCCCATCTGTACAAAAAAAACCTTTGCCAAACGAAGATCATCGGACAATTTCACACCGGTAATGGTAACATGTTCAATTCTCGGATCTTTTACACGTTTCAATAAGATATCTGAAATTTCTGCTTTTATGAGATCGGCTACCCTGTCAGCTCTTTTAAAGTTCGCCATAATCGTTTACCGTGACATCTTTTATGTAATCACACTGTTCTGCAATATCGGAAAGGCTGGTGATTTCAATTTTCGAATTCAATATCTCAGCGAGGTTTAAACTATCAATAAACCTGAGAATTTCATCTGTTTTGGAATTGATGTAACTCGAATTATTTCCCACCACACTGAATCCGATCCTGCTCCTTTTCCAGTTGTCGTTATTACCTACCTCTGCTATGGATATATTGAACCGGTTCTGTGTTCTCTTCAATATACTGCGCAGAACTCCACGTTTTCTCTTCAGAGATCTGCTGTCAAAAATATAAATATCTACTATACCTATGCCGACTACCATTTCATGAAAATTGTTATAATTTTCTTTCTATTTGCTCTTTAATATAAGCCTCGATTGTATCTCCTACCTTGATATCATTGAAACCATCTACCGTTATACCACATTCAAACCCTGAGGCGACTTCACTCGCGTCATCTTTAAATCTCTTGAGTGAAAGTATCTTGCCGTCATAAATAACCACCCCATCCCTTACAACTTTGAGATTGGAATTCCTTATCACTTTACCGTCTGTAACGTAGCTGCCAGCGATGATGCCCACCTTTGGCGCCTTAAACAGCTGCCGAACCTCAGCACGCCCTTGAACCACTTCTTTGTAAACTGGATCAAGGAGTCCCTCCATAGCGGCTTTCACATCGGCAATTGCGTCATATATAACGTCGTAGAGCTCTATATCTACTCGTTCCTGTTCAGCAATTTCTGAAACTCTGGCGTCAGGTCTTACATTAAATCCTATAATAATCGCATCGGATGCCGATGCCAGCATTACGTCATTTTCTGTAATTGTACCTGTGGAGCTGTGAATAATATGCAATTTTATATCCTTGGTACTAAGCTTGTTCAATGCCTCGGATAAAGCCTCTATAGAGCCCTGGACATCGCCTTTTATGATTACATTCAGTTCTTTTATTCCTTCTTTTATTTTTTCATACAGCTGATCAAGTGTGATCTTGGAAGAAGCACCAAGTTCCTTCTCCCTATCTTTTATTAACCAGTGTTCTCCGATGCTGCGCGCCTTTTTTTCGTCCTCAACACAAACAAAATCCGTGCTTACCTGGGGTACATTTGAAAAACCTATAACCTCCACCGGCGTGGAAGGTCCGGCTTCTTTTACACGTTGTCCCTTGTCATTTATGATGGCCCGAACCCTGCCGTACTCTTTTCTGGAAATAAAGGCGTCACCCTCTAATAGAGTTCCTTCTTGAATCAGAACTGTAGCTACAGGACCCCTGCCCCTGTCAAGTTTTGCTTCTATTATAACGCCACGGGCAAATCTGTCAGGGTCTGCCTTGAGTTCCATAATGTCTGCCTGGAGAAGTATCAATTCAAGTAGATTTTCTATCCCGGTCTTCTCTTTTGCTGAAATCTCGGCATATATCGTGTTCCCACCCCATTCTTCAGGGACAAGATCATGCTCCGATAGTCTCTGCCTTATTCTTTCGGGATTGGAACCCGGTTTATCAATCTTATTTATGGCAACAATGATCGGGACGCCAGCCACGCGAGAATGGTTAATTGCCTCAATGGTTTGTTCCTTTACTCCGTCATCGGCAGCTACAACAAGAACAACAATATCTGTTACCTGGGCACCTCGGGCTCTCATAGCAGTGAATGCTTCATGCCCTGGGGTATCCAGGAACACGATATCTCTGCCTTTCAAATCTACATGATATGCACCTATGGCCTGCGTAATTCCGCCGGCCTCTCCGCCTATAACATTCGTTTGTCTTATGGTATCTAAAAGAGATGTCTTGCCATGATCGACATGCCCCATTATAGTTACTACCGGAGCCCTCGGTCTGAGATTGCCCGGAGGGCTATCAATCCTTTTGATAGATTCTTGATATTCATCTACAATAGGTTCCACCTGATATCCAAACTCACTGGCGATTATTGTAGCGGTATCACAATCAATAGACTGGTTTATGGTTGCCATCACGCCGAGCGCAATAAGTTTACTTATAAGTTCACTTACCTTAACACCCATCTTTTTAGCCAGATCGCCGACACTTATTGTATCTGCCACTTTTATCCTTCGCTTGATTGCCTTTGGAGTTGTAATCTCCGTCTTCTTCATCTCGACGATGGTCGCCTTTTTCCCCTGTTGCCAAGCTGCCGGTTTTTCAATCCTTTCCTTTTTCTTACGCCTTAATTTCTTCTCGATGAACTGCTTTATAAAGATCTTTTTCCGTGGAGGTATCTTTTCCTCTGTTTCTTTTTCAACCTTTTTGACAGCTACCGTTGAGGTGCTGACAGGTAAATCTTCTTCTTTTTTCTTTTCGGGGATTTTCTTTGCCGGTTTCTTCCATGCCACCTTTTCCTTTTCGGGTTCATCTTTAACTTCAGTAATTTCAACAGCTTCTTTTTTCTTCTCTACAGGCACCTCTTCTACGGCTGTTTCTTCATCCACCGGAGGTTCAGAGGGCACTTTCTTCTCGATTCCGACCGGGGGGCGTACAGCCCTTCTCCTGATAACGGTGGATTTTATTCTCTTTTCCTCAACCTCGTGCAGTTCACCTAATGCAAATTCTTTCCGTATCCTCTCAACATCGCTGCTTTCAAGTGAGCTCGAATGTGATTTTACAGCTATACCAAGCTTTTCTAAGCCAGAAATAAACTCTTTACTGCTTATGTTCAACTCTTTTGCCAATTCATAGACTCTCATTTTTGACATTCTTGAAACTCCCCGAATATGTTTTTGTTCCAAAATTTCACTTGGAAGAAGAGGCCCCCGTGGGGCAGACACTATTTGTATCGAAATAAAAGTTTAAAGTGCCTAAAGTGAACTAAAGTGCCTAAAGTTAAGGGATGCGCTTTCAGCGCAGGCTGCATTAACTTTAGCTCACTCCTAATCAATAAACACAAAATGCCATATCGACAAAAAACCGCCGATGTGTTTTGCTGAACATCTAAGTTTGATGCACTCGTAAAAAGTCCAAATCTTGTCACTCCCGCGCAGTCGGGAGTCTATAACACCTTACAATAACTGGATTCCCGCCTACGCGGGAATGACAGAGAGGAACAAAACCCGACTTTTTACGAAACCATCAAGTTTGATGATCTCGTAAAAAGTTGAATTTCCCCTCCCCCGGTGGGAGGGGACAAAGGGGAGGGGGATATAACCGCTTGAAATGTCGTTGCTTTCACCCTCACCCCAGCCCTCTCCCATCAAGGGAGAGGGAGGTTTGTGACTTTTTATGAGACTGTCAAGTTTAACCTTGTTCTTATTTTTTGATGGTCTCTCTATTAACGATTTTTCCTGCTTCTTCAATCCAGGCTAATGCCTTTTTCTCGCTGATTTTTGGAATCATAGTTAACATGTCCGGACTGGCCTGTGACAATGACTTAACATTTTTAAAGCCCTCGTTGAAGAGAAGCTCCGCGGTAACTTCACCTACCCCTTGTATCTGCATGAGAGATTTATATCCTTTTTCTGCCTGTTCCGCTTCGGTTGATTCACTCTTGACATCAATCTTCCATCCCGTGAGTCTTACAGCCAATCTTACATTCTGTCCATTTCTTCCGATAGCCAGAGAAAGTTGATCGTTTGGAACAATAACTTCCATTGACCGCGCCTCAGTATCCACAGTGACCTTGTCAACTTTAGCCGGAGACAGGGCATTGCAGACATATTCTACCTGATCATCGGAATATGGAACAATATCTATTTTTTCCCCTCTTAATTCCTGTACTACACTCTGCACACGGGAACCTCTCATGCCTACACATGCACCGACCGGATCAATATCCTTATCATTTGTTTTAACAGAAATCTTGGTCCTGTTGCCAGGTTCTCTTGATATGTTTACAATCTCAATCAACCCTTCGGAAATCTCGGGAACCTCAATCTCAAAAAGTGCTCTGAGTAACCCTGGATGTGTCCTGGAAAGAATTATCTGGGGACCTTTGGATATTCTCTTTACATCAAATATATATGCTCGAATTCTTTCTCCTCTTCTGAAAGACTCTCTATTAATTTGTTCATCTGTAGGAATTACTCCCTCTGCCCTACCTAGATTAACTATGATGTTTCTTCCCTCAAATCTCTGAACAAAACCATTGACCAATTCTCCTTTTCTATCCAGGTATTCTTCATAAATTTTGTCCCGTTCTGCATCTCTCACCTTCTGGATTATAATCTGTTTTGCTGTCTGAACCGCAATTCTGCCGAAAGTTTGTGCCTCTATCTTCATGCCCAGGCTGTCTCCCAGCTCCGCTTCTTCATCCAGTTTTCTTCGTGCATCCTCCAGAGATATCTGAGTATCAGTATCTAACACTTTTTCCACAACGGTTTTAAACAGAAACACTTCTATTTCTCCCGCAGCTTCATTATATCTGGCTTCCACATCTACATGCGGACCGAGTTTTTTCTTAGCAGCCGTTAACATAGCTGTTTCCAGTACCTCTATAATTGTTTCCTTATCTATGCCCTTATCCCGTTCTATCTGCTCGATCAGGCGTTTAAGTTCCGGCAACATCTAAAAATCCCCCTATTTTTCAGTAATCAGTTCTCAGTGATCAGTCATCGCTGTCCACCAATCATCAATCACTTATGACTAACTAAAATCATACTCAAGAGTAGCCTTAATTATAGTTTCTCTTGGTATGCTATATGTTTTCTCTTTCGTATCAATAATTAGAATCTCTTTTCCGTTAACATCGTTAAAATCTAACAATTTCCCTCGAATAATTTTCTTCCCATCCAGCTTGTTTTTTACTTTAACCTTGATATTATGTCCCCTGTATTTAATGAAATCCTTTTCTCTTGCAAGGGGGCGATCCAGACCGGGTGAAGACACCTCCAGGATGTAAGTATCTGGAAGTACTTCATGTATGTCGAGTAAATCGCTGACCTGATTGCTGATCTCAGAACAATCATCTAAAGTAATGCCCTCTTCTTTGTCCATATAAATTCTTACCAGCCAGCGGGATTTCATCTTCAGACATTCGACATCGACCAATTCCATATCCTCAGATTCGATAACGGATTCTACTACCTTCTTAATCTTTTCCCGGTATATTTGTGATAAATCGTACATATATCGCCAAAAATAAAAAAGTGGGCACATGCCCACTCATCAAACTACTATCGATGATCTATGCTAAGCTAACATAGAAAAAAATTCATTTCAAGAAGAATTTTTGGAGCGGGCGATGGGACTTGAACCCACGACGTCCAGCTTGGGAAGCTGACATTCTACCTCTGAATTACGCCCGCTCAGCAAAAAGTGGCTAAAGTTTAAAGTGCCTAAAGTGAGCTAAAGTTGATGCAATCGTAAAAAGTCTTTTTTTGTCACCCAAAATCATGTCCTGAACTTGTTTCAGGATCATTCAGGGTCTCCAACTCATTGAACTAAAACAAAATATATTCTGCGAGAGAAAACACAAATTTCAAAACTAAGGCATAAGGCAACTAAACGCAGAAGTTGCACTTTGTCAAGGATTTTTTGGTGCCAACCTAACTGTTATTGATTTCCCGTGAGCATCAAGACCCTCCATGCTGGCGAATTTTACTGCCCGGTCACCATATTTTTGTAAAGATTTCCGGGAAAAAGAAATAACGCTCGTTCGTTTCACAAAATCATAAACTCCCAGGGGAGAGGAAAATCTTGCAGTTCCTCCAGTAGGAAGTATATGGTTTGGTCCTGCAATATAATCTCCGAGGACTTCCGGAGTACTGTACCCGAGAAAGACCGCTCCAGCATTTTCTATCTTTTCCAAGAGCTGATCCGGTTCTTCGACCATCAGTTGTAAGTGTTCCGGGGCAAACCTGTTGGTAATCTCAATTGCCTCATCCATATCTTTGGTAACTATCACCGCACTAAAATTCTCTATGGCCCTGGTGGCGATTGATTCTCTTGAAAGACTTTTCAGCTGCACTTCTACTTCACGGGCGACCTTAAAAGCAAATTCTTCCGCAGGCGTTAGAAGGATGGCACTGGCCATTTCATCATGTTCTGCCTGAGAAAGGAGATCTGCTGCAACCACAGAAGGATCCGCCGTCCCGTCAGAAATTATTAATACTTCGCTCGGCCCAGCCATCATATCTATTCCCACTTTTCCATAAACCATTCCCTTCGCGGTTGTCACATACACATTTCCAGGACCAACTATCTTGTCTACCGGTGGAATTGATTCCGTACCGTAGGCAAGAGCTGCTACTGCCTGGGCCCCTCCTATCTTGAATATCCTGTCGACACCGCTCAAATTTGCGGCAGCTAATACGAGGGGATTTATTTTTCCACCCTTTGAAGGAGTAACCATGAATATTTCCCTGACACCAGCGATTTTTGCCGGAATTGTGGCCATGAGGACAGTAGAGGGATAGGGGGCGAGGCCTCCGGGGGCATATACGCCTACTCTGTTGAGCGGTGTTACCAGTTGACCGAGCGTAATTCCCTCCTCTTCGTCAGCCCACCAGGAGCTTGTTAACTGTTTCCGGTGAAATTTTTCTATCCGCCGGGCAGCAAACTCCAGAATCTCAAGTTCACTCGCATCGAGACATTTGATGGCATTTTCTATCTCAGCGGGAGTTACTTCAACCGTGTCGGCATTCAAGGAAATCTGTTCAAATCTCTTGGTGTATTTAAAAAGGGCTGCATCCCCATTTTTAGCTACATCATCTACTATCTCTCTGACAGCGTCCGTCACTGTTTCATCAATCGCTTTTCCCCTGTCCTTGATTCTGTTAAATTCTTTTTCGAACAGAATATCTTCAGTATGGATTACCTTCATCTTATTCCTTTACCCTTTTTATGTTGGCACCAAGGGATGCGAGTTTCTCTTCGATTTTCTGATATCCTCTGTCTATATGATAGATCCTTGAAAGTTCAGTCTTTCCTTCTGCTGCCAAACCTGCAAGTATGAGAGAAGCGGATGCACGGAGATCGGTAGCCATTACCGGAGCACCCCGAAGCCCTGAAACACCTCTTACGATAGCACTGTTTCCCTCGATCAATATATCAGCTCCCATCCGTATCAACTCACTTACATGCATGAATCTGTTCTCAAAAACAGTTTCCGTGATAACACTGAGTCCATCTCCGATAGCCATTAAAGCCATTATTTGTGCCTGGAGGTCGGTAGGGAATCCGGGATAAGGAATGGTTTTTATATTAGTACTCTTTATTTTTTCCCTTCCCACAGCTCTGATACCACCGTCAATAAAAGAAATGTCCATTCCCGTATCGCGCAGCTTGGTTATGAGTGCATCAAGATGACCTGTGTTACACCCCAGAATTTTTATGTCCCCTCCCGTTATCCCCGATGCTATCATAAATGTGCCAGCTTCTATCCTGTCGGGTATAACTGTTGCCTCAACCGGGTGCAAGCTATCAACCCCGTCTATCCTGATTAAATCTGTTCCCGCCCCGCTGATTTTCGCTCCCATACCACGGAGTACTTCAGCCAGGTTTACGATTTCCGGTTCCCTTGCAGCATTTTCAAGAAGGGTAGTTCCCTTTGCAAGGCAAGCGGCCATCATGATGTTTTCTGTACCGGTAACCGTAGGTATGTCAAAATAAACAGTGGCTCCCTTAAGCCTTGACGCTTTTGCCTCAATGTAACCATCGTGAAGAGTTATCTTTGCTCCGAGGTCTTCAAGTGCTTTTATGTGAAGGTTTACCGGTCTGGCGCCTATTGCACACCCCCCTGGCAGGGAAACTCTTGCCACCCCCATCCTGGCTACGAGGGGGCCGAGAACCAGGATTGATGCCCTCATCGTCTTCACCAGATCATAGGAAGCCTCACAACTGGCGATTTTGCCGGCATTGATCCTCAGAACTTCTCCCTCTTCAATTTCCACCCCGAGGTTCTTCAAGAGCTTCTTGATCGTCCTGATATCAACCAGATCGGGAACATTATGAAAGGTGTTCCAACCATCGGTCAAGAGAGAGGACACAAGTATCGGCAAAGCTGCGTTTTTGGAACCGCTTATGCAAACCTCCCCCTCAAGCCTTTTTCCACCATATATAACTATTTTATCCAAATGACCTCCATGGTCTGTAGCCGTAAGCCAGAAGCCGTAAACCAGAAGTCAGGAGACAGGAGACAGGAGTCAGAATAGAAAAATTATTCCCGTTTTCTTCTGTCTTCTGAATTCTGCCTCCTGTCTTCTGTCTTCTGACTTTTTACTTTCTCCTTGCCATGGCGACTCGTTCTATTCCACCATAGTCTGTCCTGAAACCTATGCTGTCATAAACTTTATTTTTTCTTAGCATATCTTCAACTGCACCCTTTTGTCCAGCTCCTATCTCCATAAAGAGCCAGCCACCAAAGTTTAAATAATGACTCCCTTCCCTTATAAGGTCATAATGGAATTCTGTTCCATCCGGGCCTGCAAGTAGTGCCCCCTTCGGTTCAAAAATCCTTACCTCAACGGGGAGGTGCTCAAATTCTTCTTCAGATATGTAAGGAGGATTTGAAACTATTATATCAAAATTTCCTGAAACAGGTTCAAGTAAATTGCCGTGAAGAAAAGAAATTCTTTCCGTAACGCCGTTGGTTGCAGCATTTTTTCTGGCCACTTTGATGGCTTCTATGGATGTATCAGTGGCAACAATGTGTGCCTTTTTAAAATCAGATGCAACAGCCACACTTATCGCCCCGCTTCCAGTACCGACCTCCAGAATCGCTGTCTCCCGATCTTTCACCTCTGAGCAGACCTTGAGTATCTCTTCCACAAGGAGCTCCGTCTCGGGCCGTGGTACCAATACCTCAGGGTTCACTTCGAAAGTAAGAGACCAAAACTCTTTCCTGCCGGTGATGTAGGCGATGGGTTCTCCCTTTTGCCTTCTCTCAACCCAACTTAAAAATCCGATTAAATCTTCATCGGTAATCAACCTTTCAAAATTAGCGTACAATCCGGATCGATCTGTTTTTAAATAAGTAGATAAAAGAACCTCTGCATCTAATCTGGATGAACTAAATCCACTCTCTTGAAAGTTGAGCGTAGTCTGATTTAAAATTTTGAGAATATTCAATGATGACATCTTAATTCCAGAAACGAATTGGTTTTCGGAACGGCAAATGGCGGGTAAATCGACCGGGTGAAATATAAAACAAACATATTGTTCGCAACTGCTCACTATCTCCGATGATTCGCTTCGCTCATGAATCTTCGATTTCCTTACCGGGAAGCCCCGCCCTGTGGGCGGGGAGACTCACAACGTGTTGGCTGGACGATTCAAGCAGCAGTTTTTTTAAGCACTTCGGTTTGATAATGGGTCGTCAGGATATCTATTATTTCCTGTATGTTTCCGTTAAGGACATATTCAAGATTATAGAGTGTAAGGTCTACCCTGTGATCGGTGATTCTCCCCTGAGGAAAATTGTAGGTTCTTATCCGTTCACTTCTATCTCCGCTTCCTACCTGACTTTTCCTTGCTTCAGAAATCTCTGCATTCTGTTCTTCTATCAAGCTGTCCAGAAGCCTTGCCCTGAGTACCTTCATCGCTTTTGCTCTGTTTTTATGCTGGGACTTTTCATCTTGGCATGTTACCACCAAACCGGTAGGCATATGGGTAATTCTAACAGCAGAATCCGTGGTATTGACGCTCTGTCCCCCGTGTCCACTCGAATGATATACGTCTATTCTCAGATCTTTGGGGTCTATTTTAACCTCCACCTCTTCTGCTTCAGGAAGAACCGCGACCGTGACGGCAGACGTATGTATCCGTCCCTGAGCCTCTGTAACAGGCACTCTCTGTACACGGTGTACGCCACTTTCGTACTTTAGCTTGCTGTAAGCCCCTTTCCCCTCGATGAGCATTACTATTTCTTTAAAACCACCCATGCCACCTGCGGGACTGCTGTTCATCACATCCACCTTCCACCTGCACATTTCTGCATACCTTGCATACATCCGAAAAAGGTCTCCAGCGAAAAGCCCCGCCTCATCTCCCCCTGTTCCTGACCGTATTTCCAGGAATACATTCCTGTCATCGTTGGGAGCTCTGGGAAGCAATAGAGTCTTCAGCTTAGTTTCAAGGGTGTAAAGCTTTTCTTTAAGTTGAGGAGTTTCTTCTTTTATGATTTCTTTTAACTCTTCATCATTTTCCAAGAGAAGAGCTGCATTTTCTTTTAATTGTGAACTGGTTTTCTCATACTCTCTAAATGTTTCCACAAGATCGCGAAGACCAGAATGCTCCTTGGCGTATTTCTGATATTCTCCAAGGTTACTAAGGATATCAGGATCACTCAACTTCTCTTCCAGGTTTTCATACCTTATTTCAATATTTTTAAGTTTCTTAAACATGTAACTACTCAAGTTCCAAAGACACAGAGGCACAAAGTTTATTTGGTTTGTGTTATTATCGTAACAAAATGCATAAGTGAAAGGTGGGGTGCAAAGAATCAGGCAGTTTTTTCAGCTGTGCGCCCGTATTTTTTATTAAACCTTTCCACCCTACCTGCAGTATCAATGATTTTCTGTTTGCCGGTCATGAAGGGATGACACATGGAACATATTTCCACCTTAACATCCTTCTTGGTAGACTTGGTTTGAATAACATTTCCACACAAACATGTTATCGTAGCCTCTGCATATTCTGGATGAATACCTTTCTTCATAATAATCTCCCGTCGATATATCTTTTTAAGTTTGTAAGCGTTTTAATTTTTACTGGTTCATTGCATCAAGAAATTCCTGATTGTTTTCAGTTTTTCTGATTTTTCCGATAATAAACTCCATAGCCTCTACAGGGTTCATTTCCTGGAGAAACCTTCTCAGTATCCATATTCTGTTGAGGTTCTCCGTTGGTATTAACATCTCCTCTTTTCTCGTACCGGAACGGATCAGATCAAATGCGGGAAAAACTCTTCTGTCAGCAATCTTGCGATCCAGGTGAAGCTCCATGTTTCCGGTTCCCTTAAACTCTTCAAAAATAACTTCATCCATTCTGCTTCCCGTATCAATGAGGGCCGTTGAAATGATAGTCAGACTGCCGCCGTTTTCTATATTCCTGGCGGCACCAAAAAACCTCTTCGGTTTGTGCAGGGCGTTGGAATCAACACCGCCAGATAAAACCTTCCCGCTGGGGGGGACAACGGTATTGTAAGCCCTGGCAAGTCGGGTGATACTATCGAGAAGAATGACGACATCTCTTTTATGCTCAACCAGACGCTTCGCCTTCTCAATAACCATCTCCGCAACCTGAACATGCCGCGTAGCCGGTTCATCAAAGGTCGAAGAGATAACCTCCCCATCCACATTCCGCTCCATATCCGTAACTTCCTCCGGACGTTCGTCAATAAGGAGTACCATCAAGACCACTTCTTTATGATTGGTCGTTATGCTTTTGGCTATATCTTGCAGCAAAACTGTCTTACCCGCCCTGGGAGGCGATACTATCAATCCCCTCTGTCCTTTTCCTATAGGTGTAAAAAGATCCATTATCCTTGTTGATAAATTTTCAGGATTGCATTCCAGGTTTAATTTTTCTTCGGGGTAAAGCGGGGTGAGATTGTCAAAGAGAATCTTGTCTCTGATTTCTTCGGGGTTGCCGAAGTTTACAGAATTTACCTTGAGGAGGGCAAAATATTTTTCACCGTTTTTGGGAGGCCTGACCTCTCCTGACACAGTATCTCCGGTTCTTAGGTTAAATCTCCTTATCTGCGAGGGGGAAATATATATATCGTCCGGGCTTGGAAGATAATTATAATCAACCGCTCGGAGAAAACCGAAACCATCCGGCAGGGTCTCCAGAACACCTTCTCCTAAAATTGTCCCGTTTTTCTCAGCCTGGGCCTGTAGAATGGCAAAAATTAAATCCTGCCTCCTCATCCCGCTGACACCGACGACATTCAGCCCTTTTGCCAGACCGGTAAGTTCACTAATCGGTTGTTTTTTAATTTCTGCTACATTCATAAACACCGTTCTCCTGAAATTTTTTCATGTAATATCTTAATAGTACAACTTAAAAGCTCAAGACAAACTTTATTGGAGCACAAAACTTGCTGTTTTTGAAAGAAGTCATATTTTACACGTTTACCGGTGAGGAAAAGTTACTATATGTTTAATATGAGATTTCATTAATCGCAATTTTCTTCCATTAAAGGGAAAGAAAGAGACGTAAGCGTTTCGTGAACTTGTCAAACGTGGATTTAGGTAATAGGCAGCTAACTTGAGCTTATGAACAACTTAAAAAAGGAAGGACTTTCCATATGTCTTTCCAAAATTTCTGACACTACTATACCACACTTTTCCACATGTCAAGAGGTTTTTTTGTACTCGAAATGACCGTTAAAATATTAGACGAAATCTCACATAGACGCAACAATCGAGACAGTCTATCTTAAAAAAATGAAGCTTAACTGGCGTCCGGTATTTCCCCTGTCCCGCCTGTGTGAAAAGAAAGCATCATAACGACAGGATGTACAAACATTTACGAGAGATATGTTTTCCGAAGGAACTCCAGCGTTTCGAATCTGGAGCCTGTTTGCCAGCGGAAGATCGAACATCCACTTTCCCTTTTCGTTACATTTGCCGAAAAAAGATTCCCTGTTCCCATCTTCCTTCATTGCTTCAAAAACTATATCATCAACCTGATAACAACAGCGTCCTATCGCCGGGCCGATAACGGCAATAATGTCAGTTGTGCTGGAGGAAAATCTTCTTACAAAAGTGTCAACTGCCTTTGCCGCGATGTTCAGGGAAGTCCCCTTCCATCCGGCATGGACAACGCCGATTACCCGCTTTGTTATATCCACCAGCAATACAGGGACACAATCTGCGGTCAGTATTCCTATTGCCAGATGTGGCCTGTTCGAAATAATGGCATCGAAATCGGGAGCTCGTTTAGCGTTCAGAACTGGGCCTGGGTCATCATCGAGAACACATATCCCGTCTTTATGGACCTGTTTTGCCATAAAAAGCTGTTCTACGGATAGACCAAAGGAGGAAGCGAGTATCTCCCAGTTTCGGGAGACCATCTCCTCATTATCTCCCTCCCGCAAACTCAAGTTGAGATTTGCAAACATCCCCTCACTCACTCCGCCATACCGTGTACAAAAGGCGTGTGTAATGAAATCGAACTCTTTCAGCAATGGCGATTCTAAATATCTTATTTTGCCCTTTTGAGAAAAGTTGAACATGGGTAACTAATCCAGTGCCAAAGGCACAAAGTAGGGACCGATGCCCTCATCGGCCTTATATGGAACTGTCCCTGCTTACTCATACTTCCGGGAAACATATTCACTCAAATACTTACAGAGGCTGTCCATATCGTCCGGCAGGGGGGATGAAAATTCCATGTAATCCCCAGTTATAGGATGCAAAAACCCAATCATGCCTGAGTGCAGGGCCTGCCTCTTAATGGCCTTCACCCTTGTCCGGAGCAGATTATCGTTTATGGAATTGACTCTCTTCGAACTGCCATAAACGGTATCGCCAATTACCGGATAACCCAGAGCGTTTAAGTGAACCCTTATCTGGTGGGTTCTGCCCGTCTCAATTGCGACATCGAGAAGGGTAATAACTCCATACCGTTCAAGCACTTTCCAGCGCGTAATCGCCTCCTTGCCCCTCCTGCTTTTTGTTGACATCTTTTTCCGGTCTGAAGGATGTCTTCCCACCGGTAAATCAATAACGTCTTCTTCTCCTGTTACATCCCCATAAACAAGAGCTTTATATACCTTTTTCACGAGGTGTTTTTCGAATTGCTCTGCCAGCCCTCTGTGAGCCGCGTCCGATTTGGCCACCACCATCAGGCCTGACGTGCCTTTATCCAGACGGTGAACTATCCCGGGCCTAAGGACACCTCCTATACCTGAAAGATCCTTGCAGTGAAAGAGAAGGGCATTGACAAGAGTGCCCTGATAATTGCCCGCGGCCGGATGAACGACCATGCCGGCTGGTTTATCCACTACCAGAAGGGACTCATCTTCATAAACAATATTGAGAGGAATATTTTCTGGAAGTACGTTGTCGTATGTTTTGGCCTCCTGCTTTAAAAGAACGACTGTATCCCCTTCCTTCAGTCTGTGACCTGCCTTGACCCTGGAATCGTTAACACGGATCAGCCCCTCATCCGCCACTCTTTTTATCTGAGAACGGGACAGCGAAACATCCTGCTGGGAGATGAAAACATCGACCCTCGTTCCATTTTCACTGTCAGCGACTATGAATTGAATTTTTTCCTGCTCTTTAGACATCATTAATTCGCAATCGGCAGGTAAATGCTTTGCAATCCTGTCTCAATAAATTTAAATTCTTCTTCATCAATGGTCCTCAAGTCCAGAAGAACCTCATCGTCAGATATTCTGACAACAACAGGAACATCACAATGTCTCAGGTGCTCATCCATACTGTTTGCTGAAATACGGGACGATTTGACACTCAAAAGCATCGTAGGAATCTCCTGCGTGGGAAGAGCGCCGCCGCCGGTCATGGACGCCCCCTTCTTCAGAGTAAGAACCACCCCCTCGCTATCCAGCTCCTGCAAGAGTGTCAGAAGCTTTTCTGCCCTCTTCTCGACATCGGCCAGGGGTTCTGTTATCGAGCGGAGTATCCTGATATTGGAGAGAGCGCCTTCACCGTTCAGATATTGTTTCATCGTAGCTTCCAGGGCAGCAAGGGTCAATTTATCTATCCTCAGGGCACGATTGAGCGGGTTCCCCTTTATTTTTCCCAAAATATTTTTGCTCCCCAGTATAATTCCTGCCTGCGGGCCACCCAAAAGCTTATCGCCGCTGAAGGTCACCACATCTACCCCCGTTTTCAAAACTTCCTGGATGGTAGGTTCTTTTTCAAAACCGTACCTGTCCAGTTCCACGAAACAGCCACTCCCCAGGTCATTCATCACGGGGATCTCTTTACGTTTTCCAATGTCTACCAGTGCGGGAAGCCCTATCTCCTCGGTGAAACCGACGATTTTGAAGTTACTTGTGTGAACCTTTAAGATGAGACCGGTATTTTTATTGACCGCATTATTATAATCTGAAAGATGGGTCCTGTTCGTGGTGCCCACCTCTTTCAATATGGCCCCGCTTTTTTCCATAACCTCGGGAATACGGAACTCCCCGCCGATTTCAATAAGCTCCCCTCTTGATACGATTGCCTCTTTCCCCTCGGACAGGGTATTCAGAACAAGCAATACGGCAGCAGCGTTGTTGTTGACAACCAGTGCATCTTCTGCTCCCGAGAGTTCACAGAGAATCTTTTGAACATGGTCATATCGGAGTCCTCGTTTTCCTTTCTCAAGATCAAACTCCAGATTTGAATACCCGCAACTCACCTCTGAAATCCTCTCAAGAGCTTCTTTGCAGAGAGGTGCTCTTCCCAGGTTGGTGTGTAAGATGATTCCAGTGGCATTTACCACTCGACGGAAACTGTACCTCCTGATATTTTCTATTTTTTCAGCCACTGTGGCCGCCACTTCATCAAGTGAAGGAACCAGGATATCGGTATCATCCTCTTTCGCTGATAATATCAACCCCCTTACATCTCCTACGACGGAACGGCACGTCGATAACACAACATCTCGTGGAGCCCTTTCAAGTGTTCCCCGCTTTTCTAAAACGAGCATAATCTCATCTATCTTGGGAAGTTTTTTCAATGATTCCTTATGCATAGCACTCTACCTTCAGTTCTGTGGTTTTAATCCACAGATTTCGCAGATTACACGGATTACTCTAATCATTTGAAGGACAATGCGAAATCTGTAGGGTTTAATTCCCCGCAGCTTGCTGCGACAGGAAAGATAAAACACTCATTTTGATACCCCTCTGTTTGCCGCGGGGTAGTTCATTCCTTGTTTATTGTCGTCTCGGCAAGGCAAAAATCCCGAAAGTTGTTCACCGCAGTGAAAAACTCCCGCATCATGATAACCCAGTAATACCTGCCCCTGTTTGTCAGATAAAATCTGCCTCTCCTATAACGGAGGCCGCCAATTAAAAACGATGCGAAAATATCATACCAGATATACTGATAAAAATCTGCACCATACTTTTTCCGTAAAGGAGCGGTATCAAGTTCCATACCAAAGAGTTTCATCAAAAAATCATAGCGCACCTGTTCCTTCTTTGTGAAGCGACGGGAAGCCATAAGGGGAATCTCTCCCCGGTTTACCTGATCAATATATTTCCCGATATTAAAAGTATTCGCATAACACGTGCCGTTCAAATACCCGATAGAACCGCTCCCGAGACCCGCATACTCATCATAGTTCACAATATATTCGTCGATCATTGAATCTTTCCTGGAGAAACACCAGGCCGATGACAGACGATAGTGCCTGGTCAGCCGCTCCACGATCTGATGGTAAAATCGCTTTTCCTTATGGTAGTTTACTCGACCGAGATTTGTTGTGATAGTCTTTCGTGTGGAATCGGAAACCATCAACGGATAGTACGTGACTTGATCAATTTCCATTTCGACAAGGATATCGAGGTCTCTGTTCAGCATTTCAGGTGTCTGGGAAGAAAAATTGAAGATCATGTCCGCATTCAGTGTATCAAAGTGCCCTAGTGTAGCGTACAATTGTTCAGCAATCGCCTCGCCGCTTCCATATTTGCCGTATCGATCCATTGCCTTCAAGAGACCGTCGTCAAAACTCTGTACGCCCACGGATAGGCGGTTTACACCAGCCCGCTTCAAAGATTTAATATTTATTTCCGTCAGGTGATTTGGATTGGTCTCTACAGAAATTTCTCGAATTTTAAAACAATCCCTGATCAGTTTAAGCGTCTCCTCCAGCTCATCCATCAGGATGGTAGGCGTCCCTCCGCCTACGTACAGCCCGTCAAAATCATAACCGTTTTCTTTGTAGAGCAGCACTTCTCTTCTGAGGGCATCAAAATAATTACGGCAGAGAGTTTTCTCAAAGACGACACGGTTAAAGGAACAGTAGGGGCAAAGCTTCTCGCAAAATGGAATGTGAGCATAAAGAAGGCGAATCTGTTTTGAGTCACACGGAGGAATAGCAGGTTTTTCTTCTTTGCTAAAGTTTAATGTCCTTGCGAATTCCCGCCGGGCCTTCTTAGTTATCAATTCACCTATCAAATCTATCATCTTCCTTGAATCTACATAACGATTTTTCTATTAAAACCTGCAAGACACTAACAGACATGAATAAAATTATCAAGAATCTATAGATTCGATATCTATATAAGAGGTTGCGATTTTCTTGAAACAGAAACGCAATGGTGGTAAAAATAAATATCAAATGATATAGACCTTTGAAAAATTGAAAAATATGGTTTTGAGGGCGAAAAAATGTTCTGCTTGCCTGTGCGTGTCCGTGTCCGTACGCAGACAGGAGCATTGAAAAACCATTTTTTCAAAGCTTTCAGATAGTAGCGTTTAATTTTATGAGGAAAGAAATTTATGCAAAATACTAAAATCTGGACATTATGGAAAGACGAAAAGATCAATGATGAAGAAGCAAGGCTTTTAACAAACCCGTCAGATGAAATTCCCATTCCGTTTGATGATGAAGGCAAAAAAGATATAGAAACGCTTGTCAATGCCTTTCTCGAAAGGGACGATGCCTTCGGTCTTGCTGCTCCGCAGATCGGGATAAGTAAAAGAATTGTTGCCTTCAGGACGAGGGGACTTGATGAGAAGACCCCGATCAGAAGCGAAGATGACTATGATGTTCTAATTAACCCCCGTATTACCCAGAGCCGGGGAGAAATGGCGAAAGGAACCGAGGGGTGTCTTTCATGTCCTGAAGTACAGGTTGAGGTAAGCAGATTTACCGAAATAAAGGTCAGGGCCTATGATATTCACGGGAAGAAGATAAGCAAGCGGTACACCGGTTTTCTTGCTCGTATCGTGCAGCACGAACTCGATCATCTTGACGGGAAACTTGTAGTTGACCAGGATGGAACACTGTACTATCCCAAGAAAAAACAGGAATTCTTCGAAAAAATATTTTTTGACAGATAAAAAATCGTGATGTGAAGCTCCCCGCCTATAGGGCGAGGCTTGCGGGTGCGCTCCCGGTCGGGGCAGAGGTTCAACATACCAACAATCCAAACGGTAACGTCTTACCGGTAAAAATATGGTGCCGGAAGATCTTTCACAGTAGTAAGCCCCGGTGCTGCTTCAATAACTGCGGGGATGGAATTTACTAAGATAGCCGCAGTGGCCTGATCTCCCGCAATGCCGCCGGCGATTCTCAAATTAAGATTGGGAATCCCTACAATAGAAATGGAATCGTGCGGATCGTCTGCCCCTATATACATTTTCAGATCGAGCGTAATTACCTTTTCGCCGTCGTTTATTCCCTCGACGATATGTTTTACCCCGGTGATGTCACCAGTTTTCAAATCAAAATAATCGGTTTTTACAGGACTGTCGGCCATAACAGGGTCTACAGTTTCCTTAACTTCATCGATAGAGAGACGCAGCCGATCGGCGATAAAGTAGAAAGATTCCAGAAGTCCGACATGCCCAAGTGATTTTTCATCTATTTTTGCCCGAAAGACTTCAAGAGTCATTCCGGCCCCGATCTTCTTCTGTAGCGGATGCCTGCGCGTGGCGGCATCAACAACCCTTTCGACATGAATTTTTTTCACATCCTGACAAACTGCTGTCATAAAAAGGGGAAGGGAATCCATGACAAATCCAGGATTCACACCGGTACCGAGGACAGTCACGCCATTTTCAATCGCTTTCAGGTTAAGTTCATTGGCCAGTTCAGCGTTTTCAGATAATGGAAATAACAACTCTTCAGCAGAAGAGACTACATTAATTCCAGTATCCACGATTTGAATCAGTTGTGAGAATATGTTTTTTATGCGTGATCCTGTTGTGTGGATGACAACGTCCGCCTTAACCCCGGATAGCAGTTGCCTTCCGTTGTCAGTCACAACTATTCCTAATTCCCGTTCCAGATCCAGGATATTTCCCAGATCCTTGCCCGCCATATCCTTTGATATATCGACTGCCCCCACTATCTCCATATGTGGTTTTTTCAATACCAACCTTGCTGTTTCAGCACCTATGGGCCCCAGCCCGTAGTGAATTACCCGAATATTTCTTGAGTTCATTTGATCAAACCTCCTTTCACTATGATACATTATATTTATCAACTTTCAACGTCACTTTTTTTCCTTGTTAGAAGCACGTAATCTGAGCTAAACAGTTGACAAGTACGTCAAATACATAGATAATCATTCCGATGACTGAGAAGGGGGAAAAGATGCCTGTTATCAACAGGGAGTGGTGCAAGGGATGCAGAATCTGTGTGGAGTTCTGTCCGGAACATGCATTGGCCATGGATGACATGGAAAAGGCTACGCTTGCCTATCCGGAAAAGTGCACCGGCTGTAAGATGTGTGAGCTTCGCTGTCCTGATCTTGCAATAGAACTAAAATAAGGTGTTTGACAGATGAAAAAAAATATCCTTTTTGTTCAGGGCAACGAAGCCTGTGTTGAGGGAGCCCTTTATGCAGGTCTTGACTTTTTTGCAGGGTATCCAATTACTCCTTCGACGGAGATCGCAGAATTACTCTCTTATCGGCTTCCACAGAATGGGGGGAAGTTTATCCAGATGGAAGATGAGATTTCCTCCATGTGCGCTATAATCGGGGCCTCTCTTACCGGGAAAAAGGTCATGACGGCGACCAGTGGGCCGGGTTTTTCCCTGAAACAGGAAGCAATCGGTTTTGCTGTGATGACCGAAACCCCCTGTGTCGTAGTAAATGTTCAGAGGGGAGGCCCTTCCACAGGTCTTCCCACCAGTGGGAGCCAGGGAGATGTCATGCAGGCGCGGTGGGGAACACACGGAGAACATGCCATCATTACCCTGACAGCGTCGAATAATCAAGATGTGTTTGCCATGACCGTCGAGGCTTTCAACCTCTCTGAGACCTTCAGAACCCCGGTTATTTTACTTTTTGATGAAGTTGTTGCCCATACCAGGGAAAGGTTAATAATGCCGGAGCAAGGAGAGATCAATGTGGTGGAAAGACTGAAGACATCCGTAAAAGGAGGAACTGACTATCACCCTTATCTTCCGAGGGAAGACGGTCGGCTTCCAATGTCTGATTTTGGTGGTATCCATCGGTTTAATGTTACCGGGTTGATGCATGACATGTGGGGGTTCCCGTCCACCAATCCGAAGATCGTATATGGATTAATGCACCATCTGGTAGACAAGATACAGGGTCATACGGAAGAAATCACCAGGATAAAGGAATTCTTTGTTGACGATGCAGACTATCTCCTGATCTCTTATGGGTCATCTGCCAGGACAGCCCTTCATGTCGTGAGAAACAGGAGGGCAAGAGGTGAAAAGCTTGGACTGCTGGAACTACAGACCCTCTGGCCATTTCCTGTCGATGCCGTCAAGAGAAGGTGTGCCACTGCTGATTACGTTATTGTGGTCGAGATGAATATGGGTCAGATCCTTCATGAGGTGAAAAAGGCTTCGGATAATCCTGACAAAGTATTTCTTGCTAACCAGATCAACGGAAGCTTCATTACCCCGACGGATGTTCTGAACATCCTGAGAATCATCCAGGGGAAGGGATCCTGATCGATGGCAGTGAAAGATTACATAAGGGAAAGGTTCTTTCCTCATATCTGGTGTCCAGGCTGCGGTCACGGTACTATAATGAACTGCATGATCCGGGCAATAGAAAGTACAGGGATAAAGAAAAATGACATTGTGCTCGTTTCGGGAATCGGATGTTCCTCCCGGATCTGCGGATATCTCGATTTTCATACCCTGCATACGCTGCACGGAAGAGCCCTTGCTTTTGCAACGGGTGTCAAGCTCAGCAGGCCGGAGCTTACATTAATCGTTCCCATGGGTGATGGCGATGCCCTCGCAATCGGCGGCAATCACCTTATTCATGCGGCAAGGCGTAATATTGACATCACCGCCATTATCATGAACAATAGTGTCTACGGCATGACAGGTGGCCAGTATTCGCCGACAACCGGGTATGGCAACTTTTCGGCTACCGCCCCTTATGGCAATATAGATCAATCATTTGATATCGTTAAGCTTGCCCTGGGTGCCGGTGCTTCGTTTGTAGCCAGGACAACGACCTACCATGTAACCTCGACAATAGAGATTCTGGAAAAAGCCATTGCGCATAAGGGGTTTTCAGTCGTAGAGATCATATCCCAATGCCCCGTCTATTTCGGCAGAAAGAACGAATTTGCCAGTGCAGTTAATATGCTTAAGTATTACAGAACACATACAACCCCGATAGGCAGCAAGATGAAAAAGAAATACCCGGAACTGATTGAAAGGGGGATATTTATTCAGGAAGAGCGGCCGGAGTATTGTTCTGAATATGATAAGATTATAGAAAAGGCGCATAAAGAAAGGTAAGTTATGGAAAGATGCAGGATTATTTTCGCTGGCTCAGGGGGACAGGGTATAATAACAGCAGCGATAATACTTGCTGAAGCAGCAGTTCTATATGAGGGTTTAAATGCGGTACAGTCCCAGTCGTATGGTCCGGAGGCCAGAGGAGGGAGCTGCCGTTCTGACGTCATCATCGCAGATTCAGACATTCTCTTTCCCAAGGTTATCCAGCCAAATGTCCTTGCGTGTCTGTCTCAGGAAGCATATAACAAATTCTCTGGTTTTATAAGGCCCGGTGGTCTTTTATTGACTGATAGTCATTATATCAAGCAGGAAAAAAAAGTTGATGCAAGACAGGTAGAACTTGATATGTATGAAGAAGTGATGGATAAGATAGGAACGCCAATTGTCCTTAATATTTGCATGATTGGCGCCTTGATTCATCTTACCCAGTTGATTAAGCCAGAATCGATCAGAAAAGTACTTGAGAGAAGAATCCCTGTTGATTTTTTTAGTGCAAGTAAAGAAGCCCTGGAGTTGGGTGTGAAGTTGGTGAAAAATCTTGACCGTTAAACCAGGGGTCTTATTTACTTGAACTCCATAACTCTGTAACATGCAAATCAACTGTGGCCACAGTGGTTGCAGCGAAATTTTTGAAAAGCCTCTGAAGCTTGATTGTCCTCCATATAATTTGGGAGCCATCAAAAAAGAGAAAAGTGAGGGAGAAGCTTCATGTTAAAAATTGAATGTCCTGAATGCCTGAGAAGTTTTGTCTGGTCGGACAATATGTCACTTAAAGGGAAATGTCCGACATTTGATTGTGAATGGAGATATGATGTCCAAGAGGAAGTTAAAAAAAGCTCCGCGAGAAAACTCCTTGAAACGGAAAAAACAGCCCTCTGTCCTAATTGTAAAAAACCGATAGAATCGAAAAGAACGGTATGTAAAAACTGCGGCCATTTTGTTCTGGGTTCTATAAGCTTCAGAAAGATATTTTTGGTATTTACAGTTATCATTATTCTCTCAATACTCTCTCTCATTTATAAAATCATGTAATTATAATGATTCCGTATTCGCCCTCAAAACCCTATTTTTCAGTTTTTCAAAGGTTTAGTAGTTGATGCATTCGTAAAAAGTGAAGCTCCCCGCCCACAGGGCGGGACTTCCCGGTAAGGAATATATTTTTTTATATTGCGCCCCCTTGCGGGATGCGCCTCCGGTCAGTTTTCTTCGCTCAGAACCATTTTGGGGACCATTGATAAATCGATTGACAAATCAATTCTGTAGGGTGGCATTTTATATGCCACCGTTTGCGGTCGGGTGTAAAACCCGATCCTACAATCTAAAACTCGTGCTAACGCACTCAAACAGTTAGATTTTCTTAACGCCAGTCACTACCAGCATCTATTTCCCAAAATGCTAGAATTCGCTCCGAAAAGACTTTTTGCGAACTTGTTAGTAGTTTAGTGGTGCAAGACGTTGCAGGACGGTTTTGTTTGAGGTTTTAGGGAATATTTTTGCAGGTTATTCCCCGTGAAAAAAAGATAAGGCATGTTATGCAAAGCAGTATGAGTGTGACGATTCCCCCTGAAAAAAAATAGACTACGTTGAGGCTCCATAACTCCCTTATCCAGCCGACTAAATAGACAGCTGTAGACCCCACTCCAAAGGTGAGGATAAATTTTATCCCGTAGCCGGTACTTCTCCATCTGTTCGGTGTAAATTTAGCAACCAGGCTGTTCTCGATTGGCTGCATACCAAGAGCAAAAAAGAGGTAAAATCCGGCAGAGACCACCAGGAATTGTTCACTTAAGATACCCATAAAGATAAGAAATGGCAGACTCAGTCCGTGAAAGATCAGATAAAGCCAGCGAAGATCGTATTTGTCGGCCAGTTTTCCGCCGGCAAGTTGTCCGAAGACGCCAACCGCATAAATGGATGAAGCCAGCAGTGTGGCCGCCATGGTCTTTGTCCCTTCAATATTGGTAATGTCCGCACTTTGGAAAAGTTTCCAGAGAAAACTTGCCTTGAATTCAAGATAAGCGGGCAGAACTACACTGTTTGCCCTGTAAGTTAATCCGGCAAGTGTCATAACCACGCATAAGATCAGGAAGTACTTAAGGTAATTATTGTTCGCTCCGGTGGTTGTCATGTTCTCGTTATCGTGCGTTATCGGTGTTTCATCAATTTTCTTAAAGTAGAGGATAATTCCCCAGAAAATGCTGAACAGTCCGATCAGTAAATACGTTATCTGCCATCCAACCAACCAATTTAATAAGCCTGCTGCAAAGGGAGCGGTAGCAAGCCCTATGTTACCCGCAACCCCGTTGATGCCGAGGGCCATACCCCTGTTTCGTGTACCAAGAGAAATCAGGCCCATTCCGGCCGGATGATAAATACTTGCAAAAAAACCTATAATAGCGAGGGATAACATGATCGATGTTCCAGAGTCTGAAAAGGCGGTCAGGATTGCTCCCGTACCTGTTCCAATGAAAAAAATTACCAGACTCCTGCGATTGCCGTAATGATCGGAAACAATCCCCCAGGGCAGTGCACCCAATCCCATCAACAGATACATGAAGAAGCTCAATTTCAGCACTTCCGGCAGGGTCATCTTTAATGAAATCATAAGAGGGATAGCCAAAGCCGGGAATACCAGTTCATAAAAATGAAAAAAGAAGTGGCCTACGCAGGTAAAATATATAATTTTTCTCTCGTTGTTCATGGGTTTAAAATTCTAAAAGATCATTCATGCTGTAAATGATAGATTTAACAATACTTCAATCGGCCAGCCCGTACTGAAAATTTGCCACTATATTAAGTTTTGACAGATTGAAGTTTTTAGGAAGGGGAGTGTAAGGGGCACATAATTTGACAACATTGAGTGCCTCCGTGTCAAGAGATTTGAATCCGGAAGATGCGATTATGCAAATGTCTATGAGGGATCCATCTTCTACAATGGAGAATTTAACAACGGTGGTTCCCTCTTCCTTCCGGATATAAGCCTGTTTGGGATATAGCCAGTTCTTCTTTATATTTTCTTTCAATTTCGTAAGGTAAGAATAGTACTTTGTATCCCTCCCGAGATTGACTGTATCTTCTTTTTCATGCCGTATAGAGTTGATAGTTCCCTTAAACTTATCCTTAGTGTCTGCATGTCCAGTGGGCGAATTACTCTCTCTTTCTTTATTCGTTATACTTTCGTCGTCTTTCAATTGTTCTTTTAAGTCGACTGTAAAAAAGCTTATCTGATGATTTCTCCGCCCATCAATTATTCCTACCGCTGTTAGAATGGCGATATGTATGGCCAGAGAAAACGACACGAATGTAAGCACTAATTTTTTTGAAAGCATAGTCAGAGCTCTTATTTTATGGTACCTGTCTATATAGTGTAATTAGGGGGTGAAAATCAAGCAGATATACTGTTTGAAAATATCATTTAACTTGACAAAGAGGGAGAACTGATATTTTATTCTTCTAAATGAAAAACAACGATGAAGGGTTCATCAGGCTTGCGCTCGAAGAGGCAAGGGCAGCGTATGCAGCCGGAGAGGTTCCTGTCGGTGCTGTAATCACCCGGGGAGATGATATACTCGCTAAGGCGCACAACAGCTCCATCGTGATGAATGATCCCTCTGCTCATGCGGAGATTGTGGCTATCCGCAAAGCCGGGGGTAAGATCGGAAATTATCGCCTTGCCGGGACAACACTTTACGTAACTCTTGAGCCATGTGTTATGTGTGCCGGAGCTATAATACAGGCAAGGATTTCGAGGGTTGTATTTGGCACAGATGATCCCCAAAATGGGGGGGTGATTTCTCTTTATGGCATCCTTGACGATAAAAGACTCAATCATTCCGTAAAGATAACAGGTGGCATTCTGAAGGATGAGTGTGCCGAGATTTTGAGTAGATTTTTTCGTGAAAAGAGGGTAAAACCGCTCACTTTGTAACGTTTGACCGGGAGTGCACCCGCAAGCCCCGCTCTGTAGGCGGGGAGAGTCACCTTTCATTTTGATCTTTAATAAGTGGAGAGGTACCGAAGTGGTCATAACGGGGTCGACTCGAAATCGATTGGAGGGCCAAAAGCTCTCACGTGGGTTCGAATCCCACCCTCTCCGCCATTAAGAGTTGAGAGTGTGAAGTGAGCTAAAGTTGCTTAAGTGCCTAAAGTTAAAGATTTTGATCAGTTAACTTTGACAAGTTCGTAAAAAGTCGTAAACTGCACCATTTGTCATCCTGAACTTGGTTCAGGATCTCACTTGTTTCAGCATCTAATTATTTCAGTAAGTTCGAGACCCTGAAATAAATTCAGGGTGACAAAAACTGACTTTTTACGAGTGCATCAACTTTAGTTCACTTTAGGCACTTCAAACTTTAGGCACTTTTTTGAACCTTTTTAGTTGCGGCTTTGCCGCCTTATGGAGAGATGTCCGAGCTGGCTTAAGGAGCACGACTGGAAATCGTGTGTATGCCCACAAAGGTGTACCGGGGGTTCGAATCCCCCTCTCTCCGCCAGATATTGGCTCATTCAGGGGAAAGCTTTGAAAAGCCATATTTTTCAGTTTTTCAAGGTCTACAGGGATCAGGGGTCAGCTTGTAGCACAGGGCTTTAGCCCTGTCAAATACAGCGAGAGCTTTGCATAATACCAATATTGTCATTGCGAGCAAAGCGAAGCAATCTCGCAACATATTGATAATTCGTAAGATTGCCGCGTCGCTAAAGCTCCTCGCAATGACCAGAATTGCAGTTTTGCAAAGCTCTCACAGCAACCCTGTGTCTTATTTGCAATCTTGATTTGATAGCCGGGTTCCGTGCAACGGAGGGTTGTGAACCCCGTCAGGTCCGGAAGGAAGCAGCGGCAGCAATTACCAACGTGTGCCGCGGGTAACCTGGCTATCATTTATTATCGCTCAGCTTGCCTTATTAGGAATAGTTCATGGAATATCTTGTCATCGCCCGAAAATGGAGACCTCAGGTTTTTGAGGATGTTGTGGGGCAGGATCATGTGGTGAAAACTCTCCAGAACGCCATTAGTCGCAGCCGTGTCGCACATGCCTTTATTTTCAGTGGTCCCAGAGGTGTCGGGAAGACATCCGTAGCACGCATCCTGGCCAAGGCCCTGAATTGCGGGAAAGGTCCCATAGAAACTCCCTGTAATGAATGCACCAATTGCAGGGAGATAACCGATGGAACGTCTCTGGACGTTTACGAGATTGACGGGGCGTCAAACAGGGGAATAGATGAGATAAGGGAACTGCGAGAAAATGTAAAATTTTCTCCGGCATCTTCACGCTACAAGATTTATATAATCGATGAAGTACATATGTTGACAAAGGAGGCATTTAACGCGCTCCTTAAAACCCTTGAAGAACCTCCATCCCATGTGATTTTTATATTTGCCACAACCGAAACCCACAAAGTTCCTGCCACTATACTTTCAAGATGTCAGCGTTTCGACTTCAAAAGGATACCCCAAAAGCTTATCATTGATAAATTGCGCCATATTGCGAGCCTGGAAAACATAACTATAAGTGAAACCGGTCTTGACTGGATTGCCGAGGGCGGGGATGGTAGCATGCGGGATGCCCAGAGTATATTTGATCAGGTAATATCCTATGCCGGTACCGATATTAAGGACGGTGACATAAAAGAACTTCTGGGTTTAACCGACAGAGGTCTTCTCTTTGATCTTTCTGCGGCAGTTTTTGAGAGAAACGCAGGTGCATGTTTGAAGATGATTGATGAAGGGTATTACTCAGGCCTGGACATGAAATACTTTTACCAGGTACTCATGGGTCATTTCAGGAATTTACTTTTGACAAAGATATTAGGGGGTGATGTTTCCCTTGTCGGTCTGGGTGGAAGTGAGATTGATAAGTTGAAAGAACAGGTAGAGGGCGTTTCCAGGGAGACCCTTCAGCGCCTGTTGGATGTCCTTATTGGTGAAGAAGAAGATATCAGAAGGAGTATTAATCCGCGATTGAATATTGAACTTGTTCTTGCGAAGATGGCCTATCTTGAACCGATGGTACCGGTTGATGAGATATTGGGGAAGATGGAAAACCTTGAGAGAAAGCTGTCTTCGGGAGAAGAACTTTCCATAAAATCCTCTCAGAAACCTTTGAACGTTTTTGAGAAATTGTCTGAATCTGAAAAGGGTCGCGCGGGATACGAAATCAAAGAAGAAATGAATCTTGAGAATCTCTGGGAAGACTTTAAGAGCCTTGTAAAGAAGAAGGGCTTTCCTCTCTGGTCCAAAATTGAGCCGGGAAAATTTTTAGGGTATGAAAACGGGTGTTTACGTATAGGGTTTCCACGCGGATATGTTTTTCTCGATTATATAAATGAGAAAATTCAAAAGGATCGTCTGACTGAGATATCGAAGGATTTTTTCCGGGAGGATGTAGTTGTAAAAATCGAGTCGGTTGAACCAGATCCGGAAGACAGCAGCCACATGAGTGGAAATGGGTTTGCCCGAGCCCGGAATAACAGCGGCGACGATATAAAGAAGGAAGCTCTGAACCAGCCGCTGTTGCAAAAGGTTCTGGATGTATTTGAGGGTGCCGAGGTGAAAGAAGTTATTCCGAGAGGTAATCATTGATTACGGGCGGTACCGGGCGTGTTAATAGTTCATAGGATTCAACGTCGCAGCGTTAAAAATGGGGCAAGCATTAGTGTTGGAACAAGGCAACACTTTATATAATAATAATTAAGATTTCAGGAGGTAGGTATATTGGCACAGAATTTTGGAAATATAATGAAGCAGGCCCAGAAGATGCAGGCTAAGATTGCACGTCTTCAGGAAGAGATGGAATCCAGAACTGTTGAAGTGACAGCCGGAGGAGGAATGGTAACCGCCGTTGTTAACGGAAAGTATGAACTGGTGTCACTGAAAGTTGAAAAAGATATTGTTGATCCAGAAGATATAGAGATGCTTCAAGATTTGGTTGTAGCGGCCGTAAATGAGGGGATACGCAGGGCCCAGGAAATGGTTTCCGCAGAGATGTCAAAGATAACGGGTGGTCTTAATATCCCGGGTTTGATGTAGAGGAGCTTTTCACAATGAGAGGCTATGCTCCTCCAATAAGACGTCTGATTGGTGAACTCAGCAGGTTTCCCGGAATAGGGGAGAAGACTGCAACGAGATTGGCTACATTTATCCTTCGTGCCTCTGATGATGATGCGAGAAGGCTTGCTCAAAGCATTATTGAAGTCAAGGAGAAAATCCGGTTCTGTTCCGTCTGCTTCAATCTGTCAGAAGGAAACCTTTGTGAAATATGTAAAGATACCACAAGGGATAGAAAAATAATATGTGTGGTAGAGGAACCGAATTCACTGATGGCAATAGAAGAGAGCGGCAGCTTCAGTGGCACGTACCATGTCCTTCATGGAATTTTGTCGCCGCTTGACGGGATCGGACCTGACCAACTGAAACTGAGGGAACTTTTAGAGAGGGTATCGAACGATAAGGTTAAGGAGATTATTTTAGCAACCAATCCAAGCGTTCAGGGTGAATCGACAGCACTGCTCGTCACTAAACTTGTCAGGGATAAAGGAATAGAAGTGACCAGGATTGCCCTTGGTGTACCGGTAGGTGGAGACCTAAAATATATGGACAAGATGACACTGGCAAAGGCTATTGAATTCCGTCGAGGGATGTAAGGTTAGAGGGTAAACAGGGTATATCCCTAAAGGGGGCAAAGCCGCAACCCCAAAAGTGCCTAAAGTTTGAAGTGCCTAAAGTGAGCTAAAGTTAATGTACACGCCTTCGGCGCGGTCAAATTCGAAACAGGCTGCGCTGAAAGCGCATTTTTTAACTTTAGGCACTT
>JAUSPI010000266.1 GCA_030655775.1 Syntrophales bacterium | reverse complement strand
TAAGCTTTCCGAAAAGCAGGCGGATGCGGTTCTGGCAATGCCGTTGTCCCGGCTCACCGGTCTGGAACAGGGGAAGATACGCGACGAGAGCGCGGACCTGAAGAAGAAGATTACGGAATACGAGACGATTCTGGCCAGTCCGGGTAAAGTTAACGGCATCATCAAGAGCGAACTGAATGACCTGGTGAAACGTTACGGAGACGAACGCCGCACGCAGATTATCGCTTCCGAAGTGATGGAATTTTCGGAGATAGACCTGATTAAGCCGGAAGATACCGTGATTACCCTTTCGGCCACCGGTTACATCAAACGCCTGCCGCTGGATACCTACCGCCGGCAGAGGCGGGGCGGCCGGGGCGTGCTGGCCGGCGCCAGCAAGGAGAATGATTATCTGAAGGAGATGGTCCTGGCCAACACCCGCGACTATCTGCTTTTTTTCACCAATCTCGGACGAGTTTACTGGCTCCTGGCTTACCAGGTTCCGGAACAGAGCCGGCAGGCAAAGGGCCGGCCGATTATCAACCTTTTGCGGCTCCTGGAAGGTGAGTCCATAACCGCCATCGTGCCGGTTCCGGACTTCAGTGCCGAGAAGTTTCTCTTCCTGGCGACCGAAAAAGGAGTCGTCAAGAAGACCCGGCTTTCGGCTTACAGTCATCCGCGCGCCGGCGGCATCATTGCGCTGACCCTGCGGGAAAAAGACCACCTGGCCGGTGTCCGGGTAACCACCGGCGAACATAAGATTTTCCTGACCACCCGGAACGGGATGGCCATCTGTTTCCCGGAATCCAACGTGCGTACCATGGGCCGGATCGCTTCCGGCGTCCACGGCATCCGGCTGAAGGGCAGCGATATGGTCGTAGGCGTGGAGGCTTTGTCCGAACCGGCGCCGCTGCTTACGGTTTGCGAAAGGGGCTATGGCAAGCGGACCCGGTCTGATTCCTACCGGATTCAGAAACGGGCCGGCATGGGGATTATTGACATTAAGACCGACAAGCGCAACGGCAAAGTGGTTACGATGCGCATGGTCAAGGATACGGACGAGATGCTTATCCTTTCCCAGAAGGGACAGGCCATCCGCATCAGCGGGGCGGGAATAAGGTGTATCGGCCGCAATACCAAAGGCGTTAAACTGATTAACATCCTGCCGGACGACCGGATTACCGATATTATCGTGAACGAAATCACCGAAGAAGTCGCCAGGGAGGGGACTTCCTCCCCCTTGACGGGGGAGGCGTAGGTGGGGGTGAAATGTAGGGGAGGGGCTGTGTCCCCTCCCGCAGTAGGACAGGCGTCTCGCCTTCGCCAAGGCTACGGCGGGCAAAGCCCGCCTGTCATTCCCGCACCAAAATGCTGTCATTCCCGAATGCTTAGATCGGGAATCCAATCCTATAAGGTGTAGATTCCCGCTTACCACATGCGGGAATGACAAAGTATTCGTAGGGGCTTGATTCATCAAGCCCGAAAGGGTGGGACAGGCGTCCCGCCTTCGCTAAAGCTACGGCGGGCAAAGCCCGCCTGTCAAACGTAGGGGCGCCATTTATGGCGCCCGCGGGCTCGATAAATCGAGCCCCTACAATTTTAACAAACGTAAACTAAAAAAAGGGAGGGCTGCACTTGCAGTCTGTCTGAAAGTCAACCGGAAGACAATTTTATGGGTCAAAATTAAAAAGAAATAATGTCAATACCTGATTTTTTTATCCTATCACCAAAATCATTCTGATCTCTCGTAACTAAATGTTTTATATTATTCAACTGCATGATTGAAAGATGAAAGGAATCACGGGGTTTGAGCCGGAAATTACCCATATTATCAAGGGAACGATTTATTCCCCTTTTTTCCTGTGTTTCTGGAAACTGAATTGCCACAAATTTAGAAGAGTCTAATAAATTTTTCGTAAAAGTTTTTATGTCACCTAAAACGGATGTTCCATTTCAACCACATACCATTTTAGCATAAAACCGCAGGCTATAACTCTTATTTACGCCTTGATACCAACTTTTTTCTTGTGGCTACATGTACATTTTGAGTTGATATTGCCAAAGGAAGAGAGATGCCTGCAGATTTAAGAAGTTCCATAGAACGTTTTCGAGGGCAAGGTATGCTGTGAAAAGATACCCTGTTTTTTACAATTATATCTATTACACAAAGATTGTCCAGTTCGCTCAGCCCTTCTTTCACAGTAATATCCAGTTTTACCCAATACTTATACAGAGCTCGTGTAATCATATAAGATAACATTACTACAAACGCATGGGCCCGGGTGTGTTTTTCAGTCCTGACATTAATCGGACGCACCTCTAAATGTGTTGTTTTCATTGTTCGGAATGCCCATTCTACAAAAGCTAAATCTTTATAGCGCTCATGCACTACATCTTTTGATGCCTCCTGTTTGGAAAGGTCTGTCTTCAATACATAACAGCCATCTAATTTACTCTCTTTGTCCAATGCAGATTTGTCAGTTTTCACCTGGAAGTTTCTGCCCTGGGTGAGTAATTTGAGCCAATTGTCTATTTTTAATTTCTGAATCCTTTCTTTTATTTCTCTTTTTGCTATGCTAATTTTCGCACGAGGATGTTCTTCCAAATACTGATTTTTCTTTGCTACTAATTTCATCACATATTCTTTTTTACTCTGGCGATTTGCCGCTATTTCTTTTGCTCGGTCAGGATTTCGTCGGAAAACATATCTCACTCCTTCAGCCTCAATCTCAGCTATATCCTGGTCAAATAACTCCATCTGAAACATTCCATTTTTCAGTCGTGATTCTATCTCTGATTTGCTAATTGCGGTAATGTAACTGATTTTCTCAGAGTCCAGGCCTTTGATTTGTGTGCTTTTAATCATCCCTCTGTCTCCTACAAACGCTACCTTCTCACATCCAAACCGCTCCTCTGCCTTTTTAATCTGAGAAAGAAAAGTGCAATGGTCTCTTACGTTACCCTTAAATACTTCTATTGATACAGGGTCCCCTTTTTCATCACACAACAACCCCATCAAAATTTGCTTCTTTCCTCGTTTCTTATCCCGTGAATACCCGAATGCAGCAAAAGCATTCTGCTCTCCTTCCAGGTAACTGGAGGTGACATCGTAAAGAAATATTGTATTTACTTTGTTTTCCCTGCGATTATTAAACAGACGTTGTTCTATTCCATCCTGTTGTTCGCTTAACCATGTAAGATTACTATATAAATCATCCTCATTGAATGTTTTTTTAATCCCTAAAACATCACAAGCAGAATGAGTTTCAGCTAACCGCACTGCTGAAAGCCGTGAACCTTGATCTGATACCCGTGCTATTATCTGCCAGAGAGCAAGCTTCCCTTCACGAGTTTTTCCCAGAGCTTCTTCTATTCCCAGTCTTTTGGCAGTTTCGTAAACAACCCATACTCCACCGATAGAAGAACCTTCATGGGTAGTAATATCATCGCTTACAGAGGCTAATTCGGTAAGATTCCCTTTGTGTTTCAGCGCTAATCTTATAGCCTCAATCTCTTCTCTTTTGCAGTGTGAAAGATTACCAATGGTATCATGCTTAACCTTACCGTCTTTGCGGTAACTGGTTCTCAAAAGCGCTCTGGTATAAACCCTGCCGTTTTGATAAGATTCTGATTCATCTATATACATAGTGTCTACTAATATACCTCATTTTTTTCTTTCTGTCAAGGCTTTATGAAATCTATTGGAAATGTCTTATAATTATTAGTGTCTACAAGAAAATCAAAAAAAATTACGCAAATCCCTACTTATTTAAGTGGTTATACAGGTTTTTGAGCTCTTTTTTTCTGGAACATCCGTTAAAACATCGCCATAAGAAAATTCTTCACATCCACTATTTACAAGGCGAAGGCCGCATCTATTAAGTAGCCTATTCACTAAAAAACGAGCTTTGTTTTTAATATTTTTGGGACCCAATACCCTTCTCACTCCATTCCATGCTTCATCAAAAGATAGTGGCGATGCTGCAATCTGACAATCGTTTATTAAAAACTCTGCAAATAAAGATTGAGCCCTCTTTTGTATATCGGATTGCTCAACTTGTTTTGCCCCATAAGCTACGAGAAAATTAGCGTCACAGTAAACAACCGCATTATTTGGAATCATAATCTTCTATCTCTTTTTCAATATTCTCTAAATCAATTGGTTGACCAAAATCAATCGTCCCAGCTGTTTGTATCATCAATAGCCTATCACTATATGAAAGTCTATCAAATAATTCTTTGCCAATATTGTTTTTAAGCGTAGCAAACTTTTTAGTTTTGATTTGCTCTGCTATTCTGTCGGATTCGTCAACTATGGAATCAGACGAGTAATCCAATCCGCGAGGAATGGATATCGGGAATCCGTATTCGCCTATCGTTAGTGTTCCATTCATATTTTTTCGATAATATCTTTAAATTCTAAAAATTCTCTGTCAATTCCTTTCTTTAATTCTTCAAAACTTGGCAGCCTACTATTAAAATGTGCATTAAAATGTGCAAAAAACTTTTGCTCATTACCAATTGGTTTAATTTCTAACACATATGTTGTACCAGCTTTTTCAAACACTATGTTGATTCCTGCACTCTTTATTTTTATATTTTGAATACTAGCAATTTTACTTCCGACAAAATCACTAATTTTTAAATTGCTTTCTTTTGGGGAAATAACTGCATCATAGTTAAAACCATAAGCCGCAACTTTATCTTGTTCTACCATGTCTCCTTTTATTATTTTCTCAAAATCATCTATAACCTCAGAATCTTTTGGCATAACTTCGCTTTTATCGTTAACTATTATCCTCATACCTTCGAATGCAAACTCCTTTTTTCTGTTTGGAAATATGAAAACCTTTAAGCTTGGCGCTTCAACGAAAGTATGTTGATCTTTTTGTTGATCTCCAACCTTAAATAAATCAAGCAACCCCTTTGGGCTAACAAGAAGGTGATTAATAGGTGATGTAAAAAGCACTGTAACGTTTAGGTTTTTTATAGCCTCAATTTTCATAGAAATATTATATACCAAAACTCGAGATCATTTCCACCCTTGCCCGACAATTTTAAATCCAACTTTTTCCTGAGGCGCCTGAATTGGCCCTTGGGGAGTTTGTTGGACGACATTAATCTTATTTTAGCATAATTTTTAGGAAATTTCCATCAAAAATCTATTATAAGGACGAAATTGGCCAAATAATATAAGGACAAGGTAAAGGTTCTAACATCATATTCTGGTGCGGGTTTGATGAATCGAACCCGCACATGACAGGCGGGACGCCTGTCCTACTACGATTTTTTTCAGAAATAAAGGCCATTTCCCATCTGGTAGCGCGAGGGAGAAGTATTTGCCGGGCGTTGGAGTGTGCCGTTGTTTTTCTGCAAGCGAGGGTTATCAGAGCGGTGGAACTTCGCGAAGTGACGGAAACAAAAAATGTAGTGCGAGGCTTTAGCCCCCTTGCCAATCCTATGGCAAGGGGACCCGTGCTATTGGCGACCCTGAAAGGGTCGCACTACGTTAATACGAGATTGCCACGTCCACCTCTGGCGGACTCGCAATGACAAACTACGTCATTTCGCCATCTCCGAATATCTTACTTCCCGTATCACCGTTACCTTGATGGTCCCCGGATACTCCATTCCCTCTTCAATCTTTTTGGTCAACTGGTTGACCAGGAGGGACGCTTCCGCGTCGGAAATTGCTTCCGGCTTGACGATTACCCTTACTTCCCGGCCTGCGGAAATAGCATAGGCCTGGGTTACGCCCCGGAAACCGGTAGCAATGGCTTCCAATTTTTCCAGGCGCTTGATGTAACCTTCCAGGGTTTCACGCCGGGCTCCGGGACGGCTAGCGGAAAGCGCATCCGCCGCGGATATCAAGACCGCGTAGGGTGTGGTCGCCGAGTAGTCGCAGTGGTGGCCTTTGATTGCTTCCAGGACCTCCGGCTGTTCGTTGTAACGGTTGGCAATGTCAAAACCTAGCTGGGTGTGGTCGCCTTCCACTTCCTGGTCCACGCTCTTTCCAATGTCATGGAGTAAGCCGGCCCGCTTGGCAATGGCGCGGTCCAT
>JAUSPI010000265.1 GCA_030655775.1 Syntrophales bacterium | reverse complement strand
AAGTGCCTAAAGTTAAAAAATGCGCTTTCAGCGCAGCCTGTTTCGAATTTGACCGCGCCGAAGGCGTGTACATTAACTTTAGCTCACTTTAGGCACTTCAAACTTTAGGCACTTTTGGGGTTGCGGCTTTGCCCCCTTTAGAAAGGGTGGATTATTATATGTTGTTAAATGTTGCATTGCAAGCTCAGACCCCCACCCTAAAATAGACATTGACCCTTCCGACACAGTAGGACAGGCGTCCCGCCTGTCCATAATGGTGAATCGCTTAGACAGCCGAGACGGCTGTCCTACGGGATGGGGAGGACAGTCTTTATTTTCAATGTCTATTTTTGGGCCCCAAAGCACATTTCTTTTATTGATATAAGAGTGGTTTTTTGTTAAATTCCCATCCTGTGCTTTTAATAAGGTGATAGTGGGACAGGCTATTTTTTGATCGGAGGATGAATCTTGAAAAGCGACACGGCGTATCTGATGGAAAACGAAGAAGAGAGCATTCGGCTGGAGGTTAAGACAAATCCGGAAGCAGTTAAGGAACAGGCCGTCTGGTGTGGTATAAGACCGGGGTTGAGGGTGCTCGACGCAGGTTGCGGACCGGGAAAAACGACATCTGTCCTGTATGAAATGATACAGCCCGGCGGAAGCATAGTTGGTGTGGATTTTTCAGAAGAAAGAATAAATTATGCCAGAAAGCATTATGGGGGAAGATCCGGGCTTGACTTTTATGTGCATGACGTGAGGAATTCCCTGGATGATCTCGGTCAGTTCGATATCATCTGGGTTCGCTTTGTGCTGGAATATTATCGTGCAGGAAGTCACGATATTGTTAGAAACCTGAAATCTTGTCTCAAACCGGGCGGATTCCTTTGTCTGCTGGATCTTGATCATAATTGTCTCAATCATTACGAGCTTCCATCCGGGATGAAGGAGCTTTTACCCAAACTGATGGCCAGATTAGACGAGGAATATAACTTCGACACCTACGCAGGCCGGAAATTGTATTCCTATCTTTATGACAATGGATTTGAAGATATCAAGGTGCATCTGATGCCGCACCATTTAATCTACGGGGGAATAAGGGATGGGGATGCATTCAACTGGATGAAAAAAGTGGAGGTAGCCGCTGTGAAGCTCGGTGATCTATTCAATGATTATCCCGGCGGTTATGAAACCTTTCATGCCGACTTTAAAAGATTTTTCTATGACACGCGACGTTTCACTTACACCCCCCTGATTCTGTGTAAGGGGATGAGACCTGTCTCTGGTTAAATTATTTACATGCCCCAATCTTGTTTGAATTCAAAACCTTTTTCTTTAAAAAGCTTCAAACAGGCGTCCACAACATCAGCATCATAAAAGACGCCCCTGGCCTTCGTGATTTCCTCTAATGCCTTGTCTGCTCCCCGTGATGGCCGGTAAGGCCTATGAGAAGCCATAGCCTCTACTACATCTGCGACGGCAATAATCCTCGCTTCTAAAATAATTTCATTCCCGGTAATACCTTTAGGATATCCGGAACCGTCCAACCTCTCATGGTGTTGAAGTACAATTTCAGCAATGGGAGGTGTAAACTCTACTGTCTTTAAGATGTTATAGCCAATTTCTGAATGAGTTTTTATCATGCTGAATTCAATTTCACTTAACTTACCTGGTTTAACTAAGATTTCAGCGGGGATTTGTATTTTACCGATGTCATGAATCAGGGAGGCCATGTGGATTATTTTTATGCTCTCTTCCGAAAGGTTCATTTCTTCAGCAATGGCGACGGCAAGGTCAGCAACTTGCTTTTGATGACCGGATGTGTAAGGATCTCTTGACTCGGTAATCATTGACATGGCATTGATGGTGCTGTTCATTGCCATTTGCAGTTTTTCGAAGCTCTTTTTCAGCTCTATTTCTGATTGCTTCAGTTTTGTGATATCCTTCAATGTTCCCACGATTCCAGCAACATTTCCCTCTGAATCCAAGTTCGGAGCATTATTCATCGTGAAAAGCCGTTCATGTCCATCCTTATTCGAAATCACTACATTGACATCTTTGATTGTTTCCTTATTGTCTTTTATGTTTTTTATAAGACGAACAAAGTTTGGGCTTCCTTCTTCTTTCATAAAATCTATAAGATGCCTGCCTATGACTTCTTTTTTCCTGTGGCCCAATATCTTTTCCCAGGCAGGGTTTACGTATGTAAATAATCCATCTATTCCCAATGTGTAAATAATGTCTGGAGCATTATCACTGAGTGCCCTGAACCGTTCCTCGCTCTCCCTGACTTTCTCGTAGGCTTTTGCATTGTTAATGCTAATTGCGATCTGAGTAGATATTCCCGTCAAGAGACTCATATCACTCTCGGTAAGTTTTCTCTTCGACTGGACATTATCGACCGCCAGGATTCCTTCTGAACACCCTTCGTAAACTATTGGCACACAAATAAATGATAGAGCGCCCAACCTTTTTGCAAATTCGAGACTTCTTTCTGAAAGATCTTTTTCAGTTTCCTTGATGTCGCTGACCAGAAAGGATTTTTGTCCTTTAAAGGCCTGTACAAACTGCCCTTTAGACTCAGGGTTATCAAGACGAAACTCTGCCTGTTTCAAGAATTCCTCCTCTGTGGGTTTATATCCAAAACCGGCGGTGTAAACAAGACGGGCCCTTTCTTTATTGGCAAGCATTATCATTCCTCTGTCAAAATCGAGCCGTTTCTGCATCGTTTCCATTGTAACTTTGAAAAGTTTATCTATATCCAGTATGCTGGAGAAGGCCTGACCAAGCTCCTTGATAAGCAGGGCATTGTTGTAGCTAATCTCGGTCTGATTCAAAAGACTGCTTGCCAGATAACCCTGACTTTCGAGGTCTATAACCAGCTCTTTTTTCTCCCTATATTCTGAATAAAGCGAAACAGAAACCATAAACAGGGCACATGACAGCATGGAGATCAACCAGTATTTCCCCGGTAAAGCAAAAAAGAGTATCAAATACAATATGATGCCGACAGGAATTATATAACTGCGGATCCGCTTCCACCTAAAGGCAGGGCTCTTTTCCCATGTAATGATATAGCGGCAGCAGTCCCCGCCCTCGTGTATGCATACAGGATGCTCAATTGTGGCGAGTTTGCTTGTGAACAGCTTGGCTATACCTTCAAATGACCCCCACCGGTTCTTACATTGATAAGGTTTCTCTTCAACATGCGGTTTAGGTGTGACAATAACCTCGACTCTATTGCTTTTAAGCTTTTTTACATGGACAGTACAGGCGCGGCTCAGGTGGGGGTAGAGTCTTTCCAGCATCATATAGGCAGTTGCGGGGGTGATAAACCCAAGCATATATCGCACCACAATACCCCACGCCTTGGAGGTGCTTGCATAACGTCCAACTTCACGGGCAATATCCGGATTACCGGTCTTTTTGACCACGGCCTCCTGGAAGAGATCTACCTGCCTCTGATTAAACCAGTGACCCTGATCCACAAGTTGGTACCTTGTGATCCCCGAATAATCGAGAGCGGAATCAGCATCAATTTCGGGGTAATGCAGATCCAGATATTCCACGTAACTTTTTGTTATTCTACTGCTGTATAGTGGAACGCTTCCCGTTTCTGTCGAATCTGCTTGCGTCAAAATACTACTCATAACTTACCCCGAATGTTTGTTGCATATATTCCATAAACTTGTATATGTAATACATATTCAATATCCACATCAGGTATTGCTTGTCATAAGGAATGTCCCTGACTTCAACATAATCGGGAGGATAGATTAGAAGGGGTATCTTGTCAAGACGATAGGCATCGGCCAACTGATCCACGGCAAGGGAAAGCACTTCCCAGGGCAACCCTTCCGGGTCGATCACAATAGCGATTATGCCATTCAAAATTTCTGACAGATTCAATCCGAGATCCGATTGATTTACAAGCAGAACAGCGCTCAGGTTATTCCTGTGGATGAGGGAGAAGACCTTCAATTTCCTTGTGAAACCGAGCC
>JAUSPI010000264.1 GCA_030655775.1 Syntrophales bacterium | reverse complement strand
ATAACCATATCATTATTGATACACATTATCAGTGTATACATTTTCTGGGAACTTGCGGTTGTCGTAACACATGAATATTATTGAGCAAATGTGGATGGGTAGGTCTGTTGGGGCTATTTTCGTAATAAACTCACGCTAGGTTCAGGGCCAATATCCACAGGCTCTGCTCCAGTCGTCTGAGCAGTATAATCAACTCCAGCCCAATGAAGAGCACATTCGTCTTCAATATTATTAGCATCTCGAGGTTTTTTAAAATGCTCATAACAGCAACGCATCTTTTGGCAGTATGTTTTCCATTATTTTTGATGTTCAATGTAGCGAATTTTCTTACCCAGCCAGTATCTTCAAAAGTCCATGTCCTTAGGTCAGTGTCTTTACTAAAAGCAATTTTTATTTTTGGCTTCTTATAAAACTTCATGAAATCCTTTATAAGTAGCCAGATAAAAGATGCTAATCCTGCCAGTCCACCTATTTTAAACAATATGTCCCAATTATTTGCCATAAGTATGCTCTCCACACGGTAAGGCTTCTTATTGTGCTTGTAGATATTCTCCTTTATAGATAAGGCCGAACGATAAAGCTAAGCCGCTTGCGGGCGTGCCCGCAAATTGGTTTTTAGTGTCTTGTTGGTTTCCTTATTTGTCGTTGTTTTCTGGCAATCAATAAATTCCTGCGAATGAGTCAAGGGTAGGCTTGCCCCCTTCACTTTAAAATGTCCCCTGTCAAGGGCTGACCCCATTAGCTCTGACCCCATTAGCTTCCATTAGCTTCTCAATCAAATTGGCTAATGCCGAGCTGAGCAGCGGGTTCGCCCTGATAAGTTGATATTAAGTGGCTATTCAGGCATATTCGCCTATGCCCCATTATCATCAATATTTAAGATGTGACCCTCTCAGACCCCTTGTGCTGTTTCCTCTTTTGTCGTCCTTACCTTCCTCAGTGCCTTTGCAGAAGCTTTCTTAACACTTGTTTTTGCTTCCTCTGCGGGTTTACCATCCACGATTTCCCTTTTGAGGATTTCATTCTTGATGATATCCTGTATTTCATCCCTTTCGATCTTTATTCCTGGAGTTATCCGCCTCAATTCTCTTCGAACTAAATCCACTGTCTGGTCCATCTGGAGAATTGCGCCGATCACGAACTTGTTAACGCTTTTTTTGTGTTCGTGGTACTTTTCGATGACATCCTTGCTTATACCCTCTTTGCAAAGCATGAATAGATGTTCCTGGTCTTCCCGTTTTCGTGGGTTGAGGTCGAGGAAATTGAAAGAAAAGATGAGGTCGTAGTCCAGGGGCTTTTCGAATTTAATCCGGTATATCTCCCAATAAATGCTGTTTGTCAGTATAACCCACTGAATACCCTGGTGGCCCCGTAGTTTATAGCCTGTTTGAGATGTCCGTCTTTTAAATCAATGCCAACCGCCTTAACTTCCATGAGGTACTTGAGGGCATCATCGATTTTAACCGCTATGTCGCAATATGTCCCTTTGATTACATATTCGCTTGTTATTTCAGTATATTTATCGAAACCAAAAATGTCCGAAAGCATATCGGTAACTATTTTCAAAGTATCAGCCTCATTTATGTCGCGGACTTTTGCAGCAGTGAGTATTTTTTGAAATTTTCCAACCTCCTTTGTCAATCGATCTATCGCTTTTTTAGGTATATTTGCCATTATGTCCCCCTTTTAATGCAAATAATATTTTACAAATAAAAACCCCCCGTGATGTCTTTATTGATACACGGGGTTTCGGCTCTCGGTTTTCATGATATTTTCCCTTTGAGATTACCTCTTTCGAAAATTCAGAACTTAATATCCCTTACTATTCTGATTACTTTTCCGATGATTTTGTAGTGTTCGTTCGGCGTGATAGGTGGTGTTCGGGATTGTCGCTCGTGAGGAGGTTCCGGTTATCCTTTAATCGGAATCGCTTGAGGAGGAGTTCGTTTTATCCGTTCCTGTCTATTATTGGGTCGCCGTTTTTCAGATCTACGAATATGTCATAGTCTTCGTGTATCTATGAAGAATAACGTACTAATTGTCAACGGAAATCTCGTAAATGCCCTGATTGCCTATAATGGCCTGACTCTGAAAAGGTATCTTAACTGCATCTTGAGGCCACTTTCTGTTGACACACAAATCCCATTTCTCTATACTTTCCCACATTAAAAGTAGGTTTTTATAAAAACTCTAAAATAGACTTTGACCCTTCCAACGCAGTAGGACAGGCGTCCCGCCTGTCCATAATGGTGAATTGCTTAGACAGCCGAGACGGCTGTCCTACGGGATGGGGAGGACAGTCTTTATTTTTAATGTCTATTTTAGGGAAAAAGGATATTATGCCTTCGGGTTTTTCTTATAGGGGGTAACGATGAAACCAATAGGGAAATTGCACATTCTGACGGATACTGTGCTGCAAACGCGCTTCTCGCACGTGGAACTTGCCAGACTGGCGATCAATGGGGGGGCTGATACCATTCAGTTCCGGCAGAAAAGCGGATCTACGCGAGAAATGATTCAGGTCGCCAAACAGATGAAGCAGTTGTGTGCAAAAAACGGTGTCACGTTAATTGTTAACGATCGCGTGGACGTTGCCATTGCCGCGGAGGTGGACGGCGTCCATCTGGGACAGGATGATTTTACTATCCCTCTGGCACGAAAATTACTGGGGGAAGATGTTATCATCGGGGGCTCCGCTTCCACCATTGAGGAGGCCAGGGAGTGCCTCTCGGAGGGGGCGGACTATGTGGGATTCGGGCCTGTCTATCCAACCACTTCCAAAGATGACGCAAACCCTGTTACCGGGATTCCCATGCTGAAACAGGTGGTTGAGGCCATTCCCTTACCGATAATTGTCATTGGTGGCGTGAGTGCTGAGAATGTACCTGAGGTTATGAGAGCAGGCGCTTATGGAATTGCGGTGATTTCAGCCGTCTGCTGTCAGGATGACCCCGAACAGGCCACCAGAGCACTCCATAGGGCCCTTTATGAAGGGACGTAGGGGGAATTACCATGTCTGAAAACTTGTCCGACATTGGAGAATTCGGATTGATTGACCGTATCCATAGACTCCTTGAGAAGGAAGGCCTTCGTACACCGGGCGTTACTTTGGGGATCGGGGATGATACCGCATCGTTCAAGCCCCGTGCAGGCCATGAAATCCTCATCACCTGTGACTCTATGGTGGAAGGACGACATTACCTGCCCGACCGTATTACTCCGTTCGATCTGGGGCGGCGTGCAATGGCCTTAAATATCAGTGACATTGGAGCAATGGGAGGTCAGCCCCTGTATGCCCTCGTATCCCTTGGATTGAAAGCGGATACACTCGTAACGGACGTGGAAGCGATATACCGTGGATTCATCGCGGAACTTAATCCGTTTGGGGCATCGATCGTCGGTGGCAATGTGACAAAAGCCGAACATGCCATCTTTATCGACGTTACCCTGATCGGAGAAGCGGAGCCGGACAAGATTGTCCGCCGTTCAACGGCGAAGGCCGGTGATATAATACTGATTACCGGTTATCCAGGCCAGTCTGCTGCCGGACTGCGCCTGCTGCTGAATGCCGCAGCCGGAGAAGATTTGAATAACCATCCGCTGGTACGGGCTTTTAACACCCCTTCCCATCGAGCACGGGAAGGGAAGGCGATTGCCCAATCGGGATACGCAACGGCGATGATCGATACCAGTGATGGGTTTCTTGGAGATCTGGGGCATGTCTGCGAAGAGAGCGGTGTGGGCGCCACTCTAAATTTGGAGAGTATACCGATAAGCGAGGAATTACGAAAGGCCGCTGTTGAACTCGGCCTGGATCCGTATGAACTGGCGCTGAAAGAGAGTGATGATTATGAGCTGATCGTTACCTGTTCCGCTGACCATGTGGAGGGGATCCGCTCTGCTGTCGCTGCAGTGAGCGACGTCCCGGTGACTGAGGTTGGTCTGATCACCGATGCGGCCGACGGCATTAAACTTATATTCCAGGATGGTACGCAACGCGCAGTTACTCCTGCCGGCTGGGATCACTTTAGTGGATGAGGAGGAGGGTATGTTTGATCAACAATTGGCACGAAAAGCAGCAGAAAATCTTAAGAACATGCGGGAGAAAAGGCCTCTGATCCATAACATCACCAACTATGTGGTGATGAATTATACGGCCAACGCATTGCTGGCATGCGGTGCTTCTCCTGTTATGGCGCATGCGGAAGAAGAAGTTGAGGAGATGGTCTCCTTTGCTGGTGCACTGGTACTGAACATCGGGACACTTACCCCCTACTGGATTGATTCAATGTTAAAGGCAGGGAAACGCGCCAATGAACTGAATATCCCCATTATCCTGGATCCGGTGGGTTCAGGAGCCACAAAGCTCCGTACCGAGTCCGCCAAGCGGCTTATCGATAACCTTAAAATTAATGTAGTCCGGGGAAATGCCTCAGAGGTCCTTTCCCTTGCGCATGAGGGATCCCGAACCAAAGGTGTCGATGCTATCCACAGTGTGGATGAAGCAGCCGATGCAGCCATTGTCCTGGCCGGCGAACTGGATACGACGCTGGCTATTACCGGTGAAGTGGATCTGATCACGGATGGGAGACGTGTATGCAAGGTCTATAACGGGCATGAGCTCATGGGATACGTGACGGGTACAGGCTGTACGGCAACTGTTCTCATAGGAGCTTTTCTGGCAGTGGATCGGGATCCCGTGGAGGCCGCGACCACGGCATTAGCCTACTTTGGACTGGCAGGTGAAAAGGGCGCAGCCGAAGCAAAGGCGCCGGGGAGTTTTCAGATGGCCGTGCTCGACGCCCTCTTCAGCATTGATGAAACAGCACTGCACAAAGGGGCGAGGATTAAGATTTAACAAAGGAGGAAATATCATGAGTATTTTAAAAAAATTTATAATGTTTCTTTTTGTTTTTACTCTATTGATTGGCCAGGCTACGTCATGGGCATGTACAACCATTATTGTCGGCAAGGATGCTACCGCTGACGGGTCGGTTATAGTTGCTCACTCGGATGATGATGTTGATGACGAAAGAGTCGCCTATGTTCCCGCCGCCGATCACAAGCCCGGTTCCATGCGACCGGTTTATTATGACAACTGCAGCCTTGGGCTTGATAAACGGTACAATGCCACAGAAGTCCGCCGTTATGTCGGTACCGACCGGGGGGCCGTTTACGACACAAAAGATTACGCTCCCAGCAAGCCTGTCGGATACATTCCACAGGTGGCACACACGTACGCCTATTTTGATTCAAATTACGGCATGATGAACGAACATCAGCTGATGATAGGCGAATGCACCTGTGGTGCCAAGGAAGAGCCCGGACCTGAACCCGGTAAGCGAATTTTTTACAGCTCAGAGCTTTCCCGGGTAGCTCTGGAGAGATGCAAGAGTGCACGCGAGGCAATATTGCTCATCGGAAAACTTATCAAAGAGTACGGCTATTACGGAACCGGCGAGACACTGCTTATCGGTGATTCCAAAGAAGGCTGGGTTCTGGAAATGTGCGGATACGACAAGAATGGCAAAGACGGTATCTGGGTGGCAAAGCGCGTACCTGACAATGGGCTTTTTGTCGAAGCTAATGAATTTCGCATACGTGAAGTCAAGAAAAATTCTCCGGACATGATGTACTCCGACAACCTTTTCAAGGTATGTCAGGAAAAAGGATGGTGGAATCCCAAAGACGGTGAGCTTGATTGGCTAAAAGCGGTCAGCTGGGGCGAATACGGCCATCCATATTATTCCCTCCGGCGGGTCTGGGGGGTATTCAGGAAGGCTAACCGCTCTCTCAACCTGCCCGCCTGGGTTAAAGACGGCTATACCAATGCCTATCCATTTTCAGTGGTTCCGGATAAAAAACTCACGGTTGCCGACGTCATGGATCTTTATCGCGATCATTATGAAGGAACCGAGTTTGACATGACCAAAGGGAAAGCCGCCGGGCCTTTCGGCAATCCCGTACGCTTTGAGAAAAATCCTGATCAGGACGACACAAATAACTTGAATACGTTTAAACCCAAAGGTGCGTGGGAGAGGCCGCTATCCATCTATCGTTGTGGTGTGAGCTGGATATTACAGGCCCGCAGCTGGCTGCCTGATCCTGTTGGCGGTGTCTGCTGGATCGGACTCGACCGTCCTGCCACGACCTGTCTTATGCCTTTTTATGCGGGAGTCAACGGGCTTCCACGTTCCCTGGAAAAGATGAACATTCTTGAATTCAATCGCAGAAGCGCCTGGTGGGCCTTCAACTTTGTGGCCAACTACGCTACCCTTAAATACTCTTACATGATCAAGGATATCAAGGCGAAGCAAAAAGAGCTGGAAGGACGGGCCTATGCCATGCAGCCCGCCATCGATCAGGCGGCGCTGACACTTTATAAAAACGGCAACGAGAAACTGTGCCGCGAATACCTGACTTCTTTCTGCAATACCAATGCTGAACAAGTTATTTCAGAATGGTGGAAACTATCTGGAAATCTTATCGTCAAATACAACAACGGGTGTATTACGACCGAAAAGGAAGTAATGAAGAGGGTAGGGTATCCTGATTGGTGGCTAAAGGATGCCGGTTACTACAAGGGACCGATATCGTATAAAAAGCCGTAGGTGATTATCAGGGAATCCGGCGAAATAAAAGGTAAATACTTGCTATGAAATATTCAGAAGCCAAACAGGGAAGAATATTTGTTATCCGTCTTGAGGACGGGGATATTATTCATGAGGAGATTGAACAATTTGCCCGTGAAAAATCTATTAAAGCCGGGACTTTAATCATCTTAGGGGGAGCTGATGAGGGGAGTAGGCTTGTGGTGGGTCCCGAAGACGGACGCAAAGACCCGATTGTCCCTATGGAGCATATCCTTGACAACGTGAACGAGATAGCAGGGGTAGGGACTATCTTTCCTGATGAAAACGGTAACCCTGCGTTGCATATGCATGTAGCCTGTGGAAGAAATTCATCAACAGTCACCGGATGTGTCCGTAAAGGGGTCAAGGCATGGCATATATTAGAGGTGATCTTATTTGAATTGGTTGACACTACCGCCCTTCGCGCTTTCGATTCGACTACGGGATTTGATCTCCTAAAACCATAATGCAAAATGAATTATCCCGTCTAAAGGCGGGGCAATTCACTCTCTACGGGGCGATCTGCGCGTCATCAAGAACCGCCCGCAACATCAGACTCAAACCGACAGCGGTAAATAGCCGTGGCTTGGCTCCGACATTGGATAGAGTACACGAATCTTAAGTTACCGGTGAATCGCAATTTATAGTTTGGAGGTCACGTAAGATAGAAAGGTTATCATTGGAGCCTCTTGCAAAAATTCCGTGAAGGCAGATTTTAAAAGAAATCAGATTACCACTGTAGGGCAAGACTTTAGCATTGCTCAATATAAAGCCAATACAATACGGTTCCGGCAAAATGTAGGGCAGTCCCGCCAAAGAAACGGCGGATCTTCGACCTTCAGGGCTGCTATATTGCTGATGGCCGTGTTCCTGCTGCTTCCCATCCAGTCTTTTGCCGCCACCAAAGTCTTTGAACGGGAATACACCTACCAGGCCAGCGAAGCGGACAGCAAACTCTCCTGCCGGGTCATCGCTCTGGAACAGGTAAAAAGACTGCTCCTGGAGGAATTGGGGACATATCTCCAGAGCATCTCCGAGGTCAAAGATGGCGTATTGACTAAAGACGAGATTGTCACCCTGACTGCCGGAGTCGTTCGAACTGAAGTAGTATCAGAGCATTGGGATGGGAAGGTTTACCGCCTCAAGGCCAGGATAAAAGCCAACCCCGATCATGTGATCAAAGCCATCAACCGCCTGCGCAATGACCGCCAGAAAAGCAAGGACCTGGCAGAATCCCAGGCAAGAGCGAAGCAGTATTTGAACGATATTAAGCGCCTGAAACAGGAATTATCTAAAGTCAAAGGGGAAGCTCTTAAACGCAAGCAGATTGAATATGTCCAGGCAGTCAAAAACCTGAGTGCCGAGAACTGGTTTGAACGGGGGCTTTATTTTTGTGAGTTCCAGCTTTACAATGAAGCGATAGTAGCCTTTACCAAGACCCTGGAGATAACCCCACGCTATGCCGGTGCCTACTACAACCGGGGGACTGCCTGGGCCATGAAAGGCGACTATGACCGGGCCATCGTCGATTTCAACAGAGCTCTGGAGATAGACCCACGATGTGCCAAGGCCTACTACAACCGGGGGATTGCCTGGGCCGACAAAGGCGACTTTAACCGCGCTATCGCTGATTACACCAAAGCCCTGGAGATAGACCCACGATATGCCAATGCCTACAACACCCGGGGGTATGCCTGGGGCAAGAAGGGCGATATTGATCGCGCTATCGCTGATTACACCAAAGCCCTGGAGATAGACCCGCGTGATGCCGTGGCCTACCATAACCGGGGGATTGCCTGGGCCGACAAAGGCGACTTTAACCGCGCTATCGCTGATTACACCAAAGTCCTGGAGATAGACCCACGATATGCCGATGCCTACTACAACCGGGGGAATGCCTGGGGCAAGAAGGGCGACTTTAACCGCGCTATCGCTGATTACACCAAAGCCCTGGAGATAGACCCACGTGATGCCAATGCCTACAACAACCGGGGGCATGCCTGGCACGGAAAAGGCGACTATGATCGGGCTATCGCTGATTACACCAAAGCTCTGGAGATAGACCCACGATATGCCAAGGCCTACAACAACCGAGGGAATGCTTGGGGTGGGAAAGGCAACCCTGACCGTGCCATAGCCGATTTCAACAGGGCTTTGGAGATAGACCCACGCTATGCCGAGGCCTACTGTGGCCGAGGGGCTGCCTGGATCATGAAAGGCGATTTTTGGCAAGCCTCGGCCGACGCCAGGAAGGGCCTCAGTCTAAAACCGGAGGATAAAGAGTGCCAAATACTTGTAGACTATTTGAAAGCAAAAGTGAGGGGTAAAGAATAACGAGGAAAACCGGGGTCAGGTCTTGCAATGCAACGTTTAGTATAGCTTACCCTCTTTTATTTCAATTATGAAAATCATAACGAAAAGCTCACCAGTAGCGAAGCCGCAAGACTTTCGCTATCTGTGGCGCAAAATGTTAAGTGCTCGAATTTATGTACATGATATTTATTGAAAAATTAAATGCGTTTGTTTAATTCATGTTCTATGATTTTTCGTGCATTCTCTCTTTGTTGGCGAACAAATGATAAATGATCAGGATCATTTGGGTTGTACTGGGTTACATCATAACCAATTTTTTCTTTTAAAAAAGCAAGGAGATCGGGATGGCTAAGTTTTTCACCATGACTGACAAAATCACGCGCATACTTGAGCTCTATTTCAGCAGCAGAGTGAGTTTCAGTTTTTGGTCGCCCCTTTAAATCCTCAAGAATAATATAATATGTTCGAATAGCTTCGCCATGATCAGAAGCATTTCTAGCATTATTCGCAAATTTAAGCCAAGCTCCTAATCGATGATCGGGAGAGGTTGTCCAGCTTTCATTAGGAAGGATAATTGTTTTTACCAAAATAGCTCCAAGGGAAATAGTTGCTGAGCTAGTTTGATTACGATTCTCGTCCATTTTTTTAGTTGTTATTTTTTTTGCTCGAACAGGAATCCCGTATCTATATTCTAAGATTTCCCAAAATAATCCTAATTCACGAACCGATTTTTGTATAACCCCATCATGAGTTGACTGTTCATCATCGCATAAGTAGTGTTCAATTTTTATTAGTTTTGAGTCATCATAAAAGAGCTTTAATCCAACATTTTGATAATTTTCTATTTTATCTTTTATTGGTAATCCAGGATCAAAGTGATAAGTAATACAACAAGTAATCATATTTTATTCCATCTGCACTTAATCGGGATAGGGCGGTGCCTCGCGACTCCCCTCCTCCCACACCACCGGGCATATGGAAAATCGTGAAAAACCAAGGTCAGGTCTTGCAATGCCACATTTAGTGTAGCTTACCCTCTTTTGTTATAACCTTCTATCCGCTTTATCGCCCGGCTTACAGTTGCATAATGAACACCCAGATAATCAGCAATTTCCCTTAAGGTATATCCATACGTGGCGTGCGCTATCTAAATCGTTTCATCTCTGTTCTGCCTTGCTGTACGTGTTGTTTAAGCTCCCGGGCATAAACACTGCCTGGGAATTCTATACACAATGGTCTCACCATGAAAAGCATTATACCCATCATGTCTTGCAATGCAAGACCTGCCCCCACTTTTACGGCAAATCAAGCTCCTGACAGAACCTATGAACAGGAATGACTCTTACATTATTTTTTTCATAATCCCGATCGCCTCCATGCACCTGATAAAATTTCGGGATCGGCGTTCTTTCCATAAAATAGTAGATGGAGGGGGCTATGTTTTTATCTCCGGTCTTGCACTCCACAGCAAAGAGAGGAGACCCTTCTTTCAGTACAACAAAATCTATTTCCCGCTTGTCCGTATCCCGCAGAAAGTCAAGGGGTCGGGTCTCCGTTTGACTTATCTTTTCTGAAACAGTTGTAGGTTGGGTTGAGGCACGAAACCCAACAAAAGTTGTAGGGCGGTTTATCCGGGTAGGCCTTAACAAAAAATCCAGAAATCAGAAATCCAATTTTCACGTTCCCAAAATCACTTCATAAGCCCGCCGGAGTGTCGCGAGTGGGAGGAATGGTTCGGTTAACCGCGTTAATTTGATCTTATGGAAAATATCGATAAATATCTTTTCGGTGTAGAACTCTTTCAAATATGAGTTTATCATCAACAACCCTGATTCCTAATCTATATGCACCGAAGCGAGTTTTATAGTGGAAGGGATAACCTTTCATTTTTTCTATTTTTCCAGTTTCAAAAATAGATTTTGAGTTTGGCACTTCAGTGAATACAAAGTGCTCTATATCTTTTCTTGTTTTAGAAGGTATTTTTGAGAGTTCTTTCAGAAACTTATTCTTGTATTGAACTTTCATTATGCTTTTTCAAGTGCTTGATAATAGGTTTTGGCTTGGTTGATGTCTAAAGTTTCATCGTTTTCAGTTTCTCTCATTAATTGGGCCAGGGCATAATCTTCAAGGATCGCTTCTATCCTTTGGAAGGTTTTAAAGTCGATCTGAACTGCAATTTTCTGATTTTTTTCATCAACAATATATTGTTTTTGTATTATTTTCATTATGTTATCCTCTCTTTAGTTTGTTGCCTCCGATATTTAATTGTGAAGAAGAAGGACAAAATTATATTACCACAAGTTAATTATTGACACAAACCTTTCATTGTTTGTCGAACTTTCTGTATTCTGAAAGTTTCAAGAATGTCTCAAATTTTACACCCCCAAAATCGTTTCATAGGCCTGCCGGAGTGTTTCGAGTGGGAGGAATAGTTCTAACGGAGTGTCTGGCAGCGGTATAAATCCAAATTGTGCGTAATATGCTTTTGCATCTTCGTTCTTGGCATCCACAAAAAAACCAATAATGCCCAGGTTTTCGTAAACTGTGATAATCCTCTCAATTGCATTGATCATCATGTGGGTTCCCAGACCCTGGCGTTGCCGTTTCTGGATAACTGAAAGACGAGCAAGCTTTGCTGCGGGAGCGATAAACGGGTATTTCTTTGCGTACTTGCGAGGCAGCTTATCCGTGCGGATCTCACAGGAAGCTAAGGTGAAAAATCCCAGTATCTCAGTTGGCTTGGTATCATCAATAAGGACAAACGTTCGGGACATGCCTTTATTGAGGTGTTGCCGGGCAACATGTTTCAGATATTGGTTTAGCTCATCTGTGCCGCAATCGAAATCCGCTCTGTTGTGTTCCTGACTAAGTACTTCTATTTTCAGCATTTGAGAACGATTTCCTGTATTTTTTCATGGCGTCTTTTAGTTTGTTGTTGGGAGCCGGTGGATTTTCAATCGCTTCAAAGAATGCGCTTGCGTCCCGCATCGTCATATTAATGACTTGTTCATGTTCAATAACCGCTTGTGCTTTCTCAAGGGCTGACTGGACAAGGAACTGGTTCAGTGTAGCGCCTGTAAGCTTGGCTGCCTGTGATAGTGTTTCATAAACGGGAGTAGATACCCGGGCGGAAACACGCTCAGTTTTTTTAAGTGCTGCCATTTTGTTCTCCTCTTTATTATGGTATAAATAACTTATTAGCATTACGGCGCCAAAATGGCAACAGAAAAGTGACAACTGTCTTATAGGAAGTTGCATTGAAGCTCCCCGCCGCAAGCTGCGGGGAATGCGCTCGCTGTTCAGTTCAAAGACGATTGTGTCGGGCGAGACGCCCGACCTACCAGGGGGGGGCAGGACAGGTGTCCTCGCCTGTCTGTGAGGGGGAAATGAAGGCAACCCTCTCATTTTTCAATCTTCACATCTAAATCCCCGTCTTTTGTCGATACGATTATCTTTGATCCATCTTCTACGTCCCCTGCGATCAGGGCGCGGCCTATTTTTGTTTCGAGTTCACGCTGCAGGAATCTCTTCAGCGGCCTTGCACCGTAGACGGGATCATATCCGGCACGTGCAATAAACTTTCTTGCAGGTTCGTCAAGTTCAATCTCAATTGACCGGTCGGCAAGGCGTTTCCTCAGGTCTTCCGTCAAGAGGTCGACAATCTTTTCAATTTCCTCCTCGGTGAGGGATTTGAAGATGACTATATCATCCACACGGTTCAGAAACTCCGGCCTGAAGTGAAGCCTCAATTCTTTCATCACTTCTTTTTTTACATCTTCTTTGATGATTCCAGTATCGGTAAAACCTTCAAGTAAAAGATGAGAGCCAATATTAGAAGTCATTATTATAACAGTGTTTTTAAAATTGACCGTTCTTCCATGAGAATCCGTAAGACGCCCGTCATCTAAAATCTGCAAGAGGACATTAAAGACGTCGTGATGAGCCTTTTCTACTTCATCAAAAAGGATGACGGAATAGGGTTTTCGCCGGACCGCCTCCGTCAGCTGTCCTCCTTCTTCATAACCGATGTATCCCGGAGGGGCGCCGATCAACCTTGAAACGGTATGTTTTTCCATGTATTCGCTCATGTCGATGCGGACTATGTTTTCTTCCGTGTCAAAAAGGGCCTCGGCAAGCGTTTTTGCCAGTTCCGTTTTTCCCACTCCTGTTGGACCTAAGAATACGAAGGAACCTATTGGTCTTTTGGGATCTTTTATCCCGGAACGTGCACGGATTACTGCATCTGCTACGAGTGAAACGGCCTCATCCTGTCCGACGATCCTCTTATGGAGAATATCGTCAAGCTTCAGGATCTTTTCTCTTTCTCCTTCGACGAGCCGGGTAACCGGTATACCTGTCCAGCGTGATACGATATCGGCAATTTCATCCTCGGCAACCTCTTCACGCAGGAGTTTTTTGGGTCCCTGCTTTTCGGCAAGTTTTTCCTCTTCTTCCCTTAGGTGACGCTCCAGTTCGGGGAGTCTCCCGTGCCTGAGTTCCGCAGCTTTATTAAGATCGTATTCCCTTTCAGCAAGTTCTATGTCTCTTCTTACATGCTCAATTTCTTCCCGGAGACCCCCTACTTTTTGAATAGCCTGTTTTTCAGATTCCCACTGGACTTTCATGGAATCGGCACCTGCCTTCATGTCGGCAAGTTCCTTACGAAGGATTCCCAATCTCTCTTTACTCGCCTTGTCCTTCTCTTTTTTCAAAGCCGCCTCTTCGATTTCCAGCCGCATAACCCTGCGCGTTACCTCATCCAGTTCGGCAGGCATTGAATCAATCTCGGTGCGGATCATTGCGCACGCCTCATCCACAAGGTCTATCGCTTTGTCCGGCAGAAACCTGTCACTTATATAACGATTGGAGAGGACTGCCGCTGCGACGAGGGCATTATCCTGTATTTTTACACCGTGATGTACCTCAAAGCGTTCCTTTAACCCTCTCAGGATGGAAATGGTATCTTCTACCGTCGGGGGATCTATCATTACCGGCTGGAATCGGCGTTCAAGCGCAGCATCTTTTTCAATGTACTTACGGTATTCGTCAAGGGTGGTTGCACCTATGCAGTGGAGTTCGCCGCGGGCAAGCATGGGTTTTAAAAGGTTTCCTGCGTCCGTTGAGCCCTCGGTTCTTCCTGCACCAACGATGTTGTGCAACTCGTCTATGAATAAGAGGACATGTCCGTCACTCTCCTTTATTTCATTCAGCACTGCTTTCAGGCGTTCTTCAAATTCCCCTCTGTACTTTGCCCCTGCCATCAGTGAACCCATGTCGAGGGAAAAGATGGAGCGGTCTTTTAGTCCTTCCGGCACGTCACCGCGAACTATTCTCTGGGAAAGTCCTTCAACAATAGCGGTTTTGCCGACACCGGCCTCACCGATAAGTACAGGATTATTTTTTGTCTTACGGGAGAGTATGCGAATGACTCGCCGGATTTCACTATCTCTGCCGATTACGGGATCGAGTTTTCCCGCTCTTGCCTGAGCCACGAGATCGACACCATATTTTTCCATGGCTTCATAAGTTCCTTCGGGCGTGGCACTTGTCACCCTCTGATGACCGCGTACCGAGGTGAGAGCCTCCAGAAATTTTTCTCGTGTGATATTGAATTCTTTAAATGTCCTACCCGCAGCGGAGGAGTCTCCTTCATCTATCATCGGCAGGATAAGGTGTTCAACAGAGACATATTCATCCTTCAGGCGTTTCGCTTCTTCTTCCGCCTTTACTAAAATTTTATCGAGTCTCTGTGTAACATACACTTTTCCAGGTTCAGTCCCGGGACCGGACACTCTCGGTTTTCTGTCGAGACTCTGCTCGATTTTTATTTTGAAAAAATCAACAGGAACATCTGTCTTTTTGAGCAGGCGAGGGAGCAATCCCTCCGATTGTTCTAATAGAGCGAGGAGGAGGTGTTCGCCGTCAATTTCTATATGACCGTAGCGAACAGCTTTAGTTTGCGCATCATGGACTGCTTCCTGAGATTTTTGAGTTAACCTGTTTATATCCATAACTGATTCCTCCTTCGAAATGACAGAGTATAGTTGACATGACAGCAGTGATTGCGAGCATACCTAAAGCGACAAAGCCGCAACCCCAAAAGTGTCTAAAGTTTGAAGTGCCTAAAGTGAGCTAAAGTTAATGTACACGCCTTCGGCGCGGTCAAATTAGAAACAGGCTGCGCTGAAAGCGCATTCTTTAACTTTAGGCACTT
>JAUSPI010000263.1 GCA_030655775.1 Syntrophales bacterium | reverse complement strand
ATGCCTATTGATGCCATCGAGGCCGATGAGAGAGATAGGATCAAGGTCGGAATTGATGAAGTGGACAGGGTGTTGGGTGGTGGCATCGTATGCGGTTCCGCCATACTTGTTGGTGGTGATCCGGGGATCGGGAAATCGACGCTTCTCCTTCAGGTCATGCAGAATCTGGCCGAAAAAGGACTCAAAGTTCTCTACATCACGGGGGAGGAATCGGCCAGACAGATCAAACTCAGGGGAAAGCGGATCGGTGCTTCATCAAAAGATCTTCTGGTGCTGGTCGAAATAGATTTAGAAAACATCCTGAAATATATTAAAGAGATAAGGCCGCAGGTAGTAGTGGTCGATTCCATTCAGACGGTATATTCATCAGCGCTCTCTTCCGCTCCCGGCAGTGTGGGGCAGGTGAGGGAATCCTCGGCGCGGCTTATTTTCCTTGCGAAAAAAACGGGTATACCTATCTTCCTCATCGGTCATGTTACCAAAGAGGGAGCTATTGCCGGGCCGAAGGTGTTGGAACATATGGTGGATACCGTCCTCTATTTCGAAGGAGATTCAGGACATGCTTACCGGATTATAAGGAGTATAAAGAACAGATACGGGCCAACCAATGAAATCGGTGTCTTTGAAATGAGAGACAATGGCCTGAGTGAAGTAGCAAATCCCTCAGCGTTTTTCCTCGCTGAAAGACCTGAAGGTGCTGCCGGTTCCGTTGTTGTGCCGAGTATCGAGGGGACGAGACCGATACTGGTAGAGATTCAGTCGTTGGTAAGCCCCACGAACCTGGGTATGCCGAGGAGAACAGCCATAGGGGTTGATCATAACAGGGTGTCTCTGCTGGTTGCCGTTCTGGACAAGATATGTGGTCTTCATCTGGGTAATCACGACATTTTTATCAATGTTGCCGGTGGGGTTAAGGTGGATGAACCTGCCGTTGACCTGGGGATAGTGTCTTCAATTGCCTCCAGCTTTCTTGACCGTCCGATAGATTCGGGCACCGTTGTATTTGGTGAGGTCGGTCTCACGGGCGAGGTAAGGGGAATAAGTCAGATGGAAAACAGGATTAAGGAGGCGGCAAGAATGGGATTTAACCGATGTATCCTTCCAAAGACCCTCTCGCGCAATATATCTTCGAAAACGGAGATGAAACTTGTAAAGATAGGCAATCTCAAGGAATTACTGGAGCACCTTTTTTAATTTTTCACAAAAAAGCAAGATCTGACCTCAAGAGGTAACCCCCGAGGCATCTCCATGAAAATACTTGTTGTTGATGATGAAAAAGACATCGTAGACCTGATTGCCTATAATCTTGAAAAGGAGGGGTTTACTGTCGTAAAGGCCTATGATGGAGAGGAAGCTCTGGAGCTGATTGGGTCCAAAGACCCCCATCTAGTCATCCTTGATCTTATGCTTCCGGGTATTCAGGGGTTGGAAGTCTGCAAATTCATCCGGAAAAATCCGGAGACCGTCTCCTTGCCCATTATTATGCTCACGGCAAAGGGTGAAGAGATCGACAAAATCCTGGGTCTTGAGATGGGGGCTGATGATTACATCACCAAGCCTTTCAGTGTGAGAGAACTGATAGCTCGTGTACGTGCGGTGCTAAGGAGATTTGAATCACAAGAAGAGACAAAAGAAAAGGAAATTTTTACCTTTAAAGGTTTGCATATCGACTACAATACTTATGAAGTTACAGTTGATGATAAAAAAGTTGATCTGAGCCCGACAGAATTCAAGCTTCTGAAATTCTTCTCTCAGCATCCGGGAAGGGTTTACACCAGGGATCAACTTCTGGATTATGTGTGGGGTGATGATGCCTTTGTGGAACCCCGAACCGTGGATGTCCATATCAGACGTCTGAGGGCACAGATTGAAAAAGATACGGAAAAGCCGGAGTATATTCTCACGGTAAGAGGAGCTGGCTATAAATTTGCGGATATCAAGTAGCAGAACATTCCTTAAATAACGTTATAATGAGGTGCCGCTTTTGCTGCCCCCATCCAAACCATTCCCCCCAAATTCATTCAACATACTTTACCATTAATCACATTCCATATCTTATCTTCACACTATCTTCATCAGCCTGTAATCAAATCGTAACATTTGTGCTGTATCTTTCCTTCATAAAATAATGAAGGAAGGTGGAGAAGATGTTTAGAATGATGAGAGTTTTAGTGTTGAGTTTTATGTGCTTGATGTTGGGCTGGGGTGCAGCCTCCGCGGGCGAGACCATTGTGATAAAGGGTTCAACGACGGTTCTTCCCGTGGCCCAGGCAGCGGCTGAGGCGTATATGAAGAAACACCCGGAGGTTAATATCTCTCTGTCCGGTGGCGGTTCAGGCAATGGGATCAAGGCCCTGATAGATAAATCCACAGATATTGCGAATACTTCACGTTTCATCAAGGGTAAAGAAATAAAGCTCGCCGTGGAAAAGGGAAGCTATCCTGTTCCTCATCGTGTGGCTATTGACGCCATTGTCCCGATCGTTCATCCCGAAAATCCGGTGACTGATCTCACAATCGAGCAAATGAGTCTCATTTATCAGGGAAAAATCAAAAACTGGAAGGAGGTTGGCGGGAAAGACAAACGGATTGTCGTGGTTTCCAGGGATACCAGTTCGGGTACTTACGAGGTCTGGGCGAAGAAGGTTCTTCATAAGGCCAGAGTTACACCCAGGGCTCAACTGCAGGCATCCAACGGAGCGATTGTTCAGGTCATATCTAAAAACAGTTACGCCATCGGCTATATCGGGCTTGGATATTTGAACAGGAGCGTCAAGACAATAAAAGTAAGTGGGATTGAGGCCACCGTCCAGACCGCCCTGTCCGGGACATATCCCATTGCGAGGCCACTTTTCATGTTTACCAACGGCTGGCCAAAGGGAACAGTATCGGATTTCATCAATTTTGTCGTCAGCCCCGAAGGACAGAAAATTGTCAAAAAGGAAGGTTTTGTGCCGTTGTATTAAATGAAGGTAAAAGGCGAATGGTGAAGGGTGAAGGGCGTGCAATAACTCTTTACACCTTTAACCTTGTACTTTTAACCCTTTTCAGGTTCTGTTATGTCCAGAAAGTTTAAAGAAATAATTATAAAGAATGTTTTTTTCTTTTTCGCGCTGGTTTCCATATTTATTCTGGGACTTATCGTTGTCTTTCTCTTTAGAGAGGGGTTGCCCATATTCAAGGTGGTTTCTGTCAAGGATTTTATCTTCGGCAACGAGTGGTATCCCACTTATGACCCGCCGGATTTTGGTATATGGCCTCTTATTGTCGGCTCCATTATCGTCACACTTTTTTCTTCATTGATAGCTGTTCCGCTGGGCATTCTTTCGGCAATCTATGTATCTGAGATAGCTTCCCCATTGATGAAAGAAATCCTAAAACCCGCGATTGAACTCCTCGCAGGTCTTCCTTCTGTTGTACTCGGATTTTTCGGGATGGTTGTCCTTGCTCCATGGCTTCAGGAAACCTTTGATCTGCCTACTGGTCTGAATATAGTCAATGTCTCAATTATATTGGCCATTATGGCTGTTCCCACAATTTCGAGTATTTCGGAAGATGCCCTTTATTCTGTGCCGCGGGAGTTTAAAGAGGCTTCTTATGCCCTGGGGGCAACAAGGTTTGAAACTATTGCGAAGGTTATTGTGCCGGCGGCGCTTTCCGGGATTTCAACGGCTGTTATACTGGGGATGGCAAGGGCTATCGGCGAAACTATGGTTGTTCTCATGGTGGCCGGGGGCGCCGCCGCCATACCGGAGAGTATCTTTGATTCCGTCAGACCAATGCCGGCAAGTATTGTAGCGGAGATGGGGGAGGCCCCTTTCCAGAGCGATCATTACCACGCGCTTTTTGCGACAGGAGCTGCCCTTTTTTTCATGACACTATTTTTCAATCTGATTGCGGATTATATTTCAACAAAATTTAAAGAGGTAGGCTCTGCAACATTATGAGTACGATTCAAATATGAAATGGCGCTATTTTAAGCAGAATATGTTTTTAGGGGTTGTCCGGTTATCCGCTTTAATCATAGTGGTATCACTTGGCGGGTTCCTTTTTTATATATTTGTCAATGGAATAGGTGCGATTAGCTGGGATTTCCTTACCCTCCCGCCGAGAGATTCCATGACGAAAGGCGGCATTATGCCGGCCATACTGGGGACCATTTATTTAACGTCGGGAGCGATTATCATTGCGCTGCCGCTTGGTGTGATGTCGGCCGTTTATCTCAGTGAATATGCAAAGGAAGGTCCCGTGGTAAGGATTATCAGGATTGGCGTGAATTGCCTGGCCGGGGTTCCCTCGATTGTTTTCGGGCTTTTCGGTCTTGGGCTTTTTGTGGTTTTTCTCCAGTTCGGTTCATGTATTCTCTCGGGGGCATTGACCCTTGGGTTTTTGATTTTACCGACGATTATCGGGGCCTCTGAAGAAGCACTCAAGGCGGTGCCTCAAACATTCAGGGAGGCATCTTTGGCTCTTGGTGTTTCCAGATGGCAGACAATTTTAAAGATTGTCTTACCTAATGCACTGCCGGGAATTCTGACAGGTTCCATTCTGGGTATCGGTCGGGCGGCGGGTGAGACAGCCCCGATTATGTTTACGGCAGCGGCATTCTTCACGGCAAAACTCCCCGCGTCGATTTTTGACGAAGTGATGGCTCTTCCCTACCATATCTATGTTCTGGCGACAGCGGGCACACATATTGAGCAGACCAGACCAATTCAATACGGGACAGCATTGGTACTTGTGGCTCTGGTTTTAGGAATTGATTTGATTGCAATTATGATCAGGAGTTATATGAGGAAGAGAAAAGGATGGTAATGGTGCGAAATAACAGTATAATAAAAGTTAGAAATGTGGACTTTTATTATGGCGATTTCAAAGCACTGACGGATATCAATATGGACTTTGAGGAAAACAGGGTCACTGCCCTGATAGGCCCGTCCGGGTGCGGTAAATCGACCCTTCTGAGGTTGCTTAATCGAATGAATGACCTCATCGATGGAACCAGGGTAAAGGGAGAAGTCCTTTTTGAAGACAGGAATATTTATGACCCCGGTGTTGATCCTGTTGAAATCAGAAGAAGAATCGGCATGGTTTTTCAGAAGCCGAATCCCTTTCCGAAGTCAATTTTTAACAATATTGCCTATGGGCCGAGGCTTTCAGGGGTGAGAAATAAGAGCGACCTGGAGGCCCTGGTGGAACAGAGCCTCAGGCAGGCCTCGCTGTGGGATGAGGTGAGGGATATCCTTGGTCAGTCCGCCATGATGCTCTCCGGTGGACAGCAGCAGAGGGTGTGTATTGCCAGAGCCCTGGCAATAAAACCGGATATTCTACTGATGGATGAGCCCACATCAGCGCTGGACCCGATCTCGACGGCAAAAATCGAGGAACTGATTGAGGAATTGAAGAAGAAATATACAATTATTATTGTAACGCATAACATGCAGCAGGCTGCACGGATTTCGGATTATACCGGCTTTTTCTATTTAGGGGAACTCATAGAATATAGTCCGACGGAGAAGCTCTTTACAGCACCGGATGTGAAACAAACAGAAAACTATATCACGGGAAGGTTTGGTTAAGAAATGGAAGAAAAAAAACTTACCAGTACGCATTATGAAAGGGAACTCCAGTGGGTTAAAGAAAATCTCCTGTATCTTGGGGCTCTTGCTGAAAAGGCAATTCAGGATGCCACGACATCCCTTCTGGAAAGGAATTCAGATCTGGCACATGAGGTCATTGCCGGTGATGATCAGATTAATAAGCTTGATGTGGAAATTGAGGAAAAGTGCATCCGCCTGCTGGCTTTGAGACAACCTGCTGCAAGAGATTTGCGGTTTATTGCTACCGCCATTAAGATCAATGGTCATCTGGAGAGAATCGGAGATATGGCGGTCAACATCGCAAAAAGGGCACTGATTCTAAACGAAGAGCCACAGCTCAAGCCTTATATTGATCTTCCACGGATGGCGGACATTACACGTGGAATGATCAGGGAAAGTCTCGATGCCCTGATTAATGAAGATTGTGACCTGGCCAATAAGGTCAGGAAGGATGATGAAATGGTGGACAACCTCAACGAACAGATATTCAGGGAACTTCTTACGTTTATGATTGAGGATCCCCGGACCATCCACAGGGCGATTCTGATTACGCAGATATCAAAGAATTTAGAGAGAGTTTCAGATCACGCAGAGAGCATTGCGGACATGGTTATCTATATGGTTACCGGAAAGAGTGTGAGACATCAATATTCTGTTGAAGATTCTGAAAAGTAGAGCGAACAGGTTTTTATAAACTGAGACCTTTGCAAAACTGCAATTTTGGTCATTGCGAGGCGTCCCGAACGAAGTGAGGGGACAGCCGTGGCAATCTTATGAATTATCAGTATGTTATGAGATTGCTTCGCTTCACTCGCAATGACAATATAGGTATTGTGCAAAGCTCTCGAACTGAGAAACTTGGAAGAAATTACCTTATGAAAAGTCGTCTATTCTACAAGATATTTGGAACCTATCTCGTTATTATCGTACTGTCTATGGCGATCGTTGGGTTTCTGGTTGGTAAAGAGGTCAAGAACAAGTTGATGGAAAAGATTGAATGTGATCTGATTACTTATGCCCGGATGATAAACCTCACTTCTCCAAAAAAAGAAATTGAAAAGAAGGTTGTCCATTTAGCCAGGATATCCAATGCGCGGATTACCCTGATTGATACTGCGGGAAAAGTTCTGGCAGATTCAGAAAAGGATGTTTCTAAAATGGATAATCACCTGAACCGCCCGGAGATTCAGGAAGCGAAGGTTCTTGATAAAGGAACCGCAACACGTTTCAGCCACACTCTTGGCGTGGATATGTTTTATGTTGTCCTGCCTGTCAAGAGTGACTCCAGGGCAATTGGTTATATCAGACTGGCGCGTCCGCTTGTCGAGATCAAAAATTCCGTAAGAAAATTGTACGGACTAATCTTTCAATCATTTGTTATCATCCTTGTTCTTTCATTTTTAATTGCCTTTATATTTTTCTCCAGACTAACATCACCCATTCAGGAGATGGAGCAGTTTACCAAAAGGTTAAGAGAAGGTGAAGATCCGGGGACTCTTATGATCGATTCGAGTGATGAAATGGGGAGATTGGCCAGGAACATCAATTATATGGTCATGGAACTGCAGGAGAGGGTGCGGTCTGCAAATGAAGAAAAGGGGAAATTGGAGGCGGCCTTTGCCAGTATGACCGATGGTGTACTGGTACTCGATAGCCAGGACAAGATAGAAGCATCGAATGAGGCCTTTAATGACATTTTTGGTGTCAAATACCGTGATATAATTGGCAAAACACCGGTTGAGGCGTTCAGAAATGTTGAATTGCAAAAAGCGCTTGATCGTTTCAGGGAGACCGGAATGCCCGTTTCACAGGAAGTCGTTCTGGGAGATGGGGAGCAGATTATTCTGGAGATTAATGTTTCGTCAATCCATGGATTTCCGAATGGGGAAGAAAAAACCATGATTGTCTTTCATGATTTTACACGTCTTAAAAAACTGGAAAAGATGCGAGTGGATTTTGTGGCCAATATAACCCATGAGATAAAAACTCCATTAACCGCAATCCTTGGATTTATTGAGACACTGCAGGAAGGGGCCATCGAGGAAAAGGAAACAGCCAGGAAATTTCTACAAATCATTCACAGACACGCCGGTCGCCTGAACCGCCTGGTAGAAGACCTTTTAACCATTTCCGATATCGAATTGGGAGAAATGAAGTTCTTCTTTGAGAGTGTTTCGCTAAATGGTGTGGTTGAAAATGTCTTGCCGGTTATTGAATCAAAAGCCGTGGAGAAGAGGCTTGTTATTGATAAGAATATCCCGGAGGAGCTTTCACCTATCAGGGCTGACAGGGATAGATTGGCCCAGATATTATTGAATGTTCTGGATAATGCCGTAAAGTTCACACCGGAGTCGGGTAAGGTCTCAATAACGGCCTTTGATGATAAAAAGGGTTATATGATCGTCAGTATAAGCGATACCGGTGTGGGTGTACCTGAAGATGAAATTCCCAGGTTGGGGGAGCGATTCTACCGGGTGGATAAGACCCGCTCACGTGAACTGGGTGGTACGGGACTGGGTTTATCGATAGTCAAGCATCTGATGATAGCTCATAAGGGCAAGATCGAGATCGAGAGTCGTCTTGGCAGAGGAACTACGGTTTTCCTTTCTTTTCCGGTTTTCGAAGGAGAAGTGAACGTTTGACGTGAGATGCGGGTGTCACCTGTCAATCATTTTGTGAATCTACCGTCATCTTTTGATGATGGAAGTTTGTGAACGTTTTTTTCGAGCCAGCCTGTTTTTTCTACTTCCCTTATATCGAATTCCGGGACATACGGTTTGATATCGAGGAGTGGAGTCCCATCCACTATATCTACATCCTGAATATGGATTATATTATCTTCAACTCTGACAAGGCGTACAATCGAGATACCAATCGGGTTGGGCCTGCTCGGGCCTCGCATTGCAAAGACACCCCGTTCTTCATTATCCATGAAAGGTTTTGCTGTTAAGGATGCACCTCTGGACAGATGAAAATGATATATCAGAATAATGTAAGAAAATCCTTCAACATCTTTTAGGCCTTCAGCATATTCCGGGAATATCTCGACTGTTCCAGAGATTCCCTTAGCAGCCGAGGGTTGAATGGGTGTTCCTTTCGGTTCCCTGAAGGGAGAATGTATGACTCCGATCGGTTTGTATATTATCTCATTCATAGTTTCTCCTCAAATACAGTCAAATACAGGAACACTTCCCCCTTTTTTCGAACGCCTCCAGAATAATGAACAGTCTTATATCCTGAGCTATGGGAGCCTGAGGATTTCTGCTATTGAAACGGTACACCTGCCGTCCAGCTTAATACGACGACCATATGAATAGTCAGAATAATTGTCAGAGCCGGGAGAACCCAGAGGGCAGCAGTTATTTTCTGGGCTCTGGGTTCCCCTGTGTCTTGTGTTGTGTGACGATATAATGCCCGCAGGGCAAGAACAATTATTAATACGAAAATTACATTCGAGGCAATAAGCCAGCCAGGATATGCAAGCCAGGAACCCCGATAGTTTTTAACTTTAAATAACATATAGCAGCTAACTGCGGCACTTAAAATGCCAAGAAGAACAACAAAAAGTGATCCTCGCATCTTCTTTAATTGATTTATCCAGTTCCAATTCTTCTGGTCTTCCCTCAGACCTATAAGGCTTAGT
>JAUSPI010000262.1 GCA_030655775.1 Syntrophales bacterium | reverse complement strand
AAGCTTTGGCGAGGATCGCCACAGTGGGCGTAGATGTCGTGACACATTCTGATGCTGACAGACAGAGACGAGTGTTTTTTAATAAGGCCCGTCTTTGGGGTGTAGTTAAGCAGATAATCTCCGTGCTGTATATTGACGGATTGGTGGAAGGGAAAAAGTTTTTTGTAGATAGTAAGGGTGATAAATATACATTAAAAAAGGTGTAACAAAGGAGAGCGCAGATGAGAAATGTAGTGATAAGCCCAGCTTTAAACGGCTGGAAAGTACAAATTGGTTGTGGCGAAGTGGTTTTTGTTGATAAAGAATTCATGTTAGAAGAACTGAGCAGATATATTGATACTCCTGATAAGGTTGAAAAGGAATATCAAGGAAACGCAGTCAATGAAACAGAAGGCGGACAAGGAGAGGAAATCAGATGAGCATGATGCTGTTATACGACACGGAAAAAACTGAAATCCACATACAAACAAGGTATGGATATATCAGCTATGAAGAATGGCTTAAAAAGGAAGCTGAACGTATCGGCTCACAACCTGGAAGAACTGTTGAAATACGGCGTCTTGGCAACAAAATTGGATTGTGGGTGAACAGGGTAGCGGGAGGTTGAGGTGCCGGAGGGCAGGTACCGGGACACGAGGGTAATCTTGAGGGATTTACGGAGAGCAGAGGGGGAACTATTTTGAGAGAGACAAAATTCCGATACAGGCTAAAGAATACACATACCGGAGAAAACATAGAGCGTACGTACGGGCTTCAACAAATGGAGTTTGATTATCCAGACAATTTCGAACTTCTTTCCCGTGACCAATATATTGAATGCACGGATAAGAACGGTGTAGAAGTTTTTACTGGTTCCACATTAAAGGCAAACCATCCAGACGAGGGGCAACTTATCGGTCATGTTGCCTATAACGCAGAGTGTTCAATGTACGTTTTGAGATATCCACTTGAGTTTGACGAAGAAGGTGAGTGTCCCTTATATGAACTTGATGAAATTCAAGTCATCGGCAACATATGGGAGGTCAAGCCATGAAAGAATTTCTTGCATACGATATAGGTTACGGCTTCCAAATCATCCATGCCATTCTTTGCGGGGTGCTGGTATCACTGGTGTATGTGATTATAAACATTATTTCGGTATTGTTGGAGGAGTGAAATGCACAGAGACCTTAAAGACCCATCAGAAGCAATGGAGGACAGGAGATACAGAGAGTATCTTGGAGAGAGTTTCGGCGATGATGAGAAAATCATTGACCGGGAAGAGATGTTAAAAATTGATAGAGCTATCGAGGAGGAGGAGAAATGCAGACAAGAGAAGCGTATGAGAAATTGAAGAAAATGGCAAAGGGGAAGTATTGTAATGTGCATTATTCACTATCTAACTATGCCCACCACCCAGAGGACGACGTAGTGGCATGCTATGTCTATATCGACGGGTGGAACGGTTGCACTTCCACCGATTTTAAAACAGCCCTACAAAAACTAAGGGCTTTAATGGCAGAGGGCAAGGTTGAAGAGGAACAAATAATTGAGGAGGAGGGGAAAAATGACTGACAAAACGTATGAGACCTTGCCCATAATAAAGTATGACGTAAACATTGCGACAATATCCAAACTGAGGCAAAAGTATATGCCTTTGGTGATAACTGACCCTAACGACAAGGAACAGTTCGATGCTGTCCATGAAGCGAGAATGGTTATGGTGAAGGTGCGGACAACCATTGAAAAGGAACGGGTAGCGAAAAAAGCCGCTGCCCTAAAGTATGGCAAGGATGTTGATGCGGCAGCCAAGATACTTTTTGACGAAAGCGCGCCGGTTGAAGAACACCTGAAAACCGAAGAGGATAAGGTTCTTCTCGAACGGAAACGCATTGAGGAAGAAGAAGCCCGAATCGAAAAGGAAAAGATACAAGGCCGGGCCGATGCTTTTGGTAAATATCGACACATGATGCCCTTTATGGAAGTGGCGACAATGACCGACGAAGAATTCACTGCCAAACTTGCAGAAGTAAAAGAAGCCTACGAAGCCGAGGCAAAACGGCTGGATGACGAACAGAAGGCAAGAGACGCAGAAGCCGCCCAATTAGCCGCTGAACGCGCAGAGATAGACCGTATTAAGGCTGAACAAGAAGAGGCGGCAAAGGCACAGGAAGCAGAGAAGAAAGCCCTTGAGGCTGAACGTCAGGAGTTGGAAGCTGAAAAGAAAGCAGAGGCCGACCGGAAAGCCAAAGAAGTATTTGAGAAGCAAGCGAAAGAGGATGCCAAAATCCAGGCAGAAAAAGACTTGGCCGAAAAGGTTAACCGCGAAGCCGAAGAAACCAAAAAGAAAGAGGCAGGGGAAAAGGCAGAAATCGCCCGACAAGAGGAATTGAAACCGGACAAGGAAAAGCTGATTGACTTTGCCAAACGTATTCCCGAAGTTCCCGCACCAGAAGTTAAAGACGAGATGGCAAAAAGGATAATCAATCTGGCTATGCGTAATCTGATTGAGGTATCCGATAACATTATTGAGCAACTGGAGGAAATGTGAAATGACTGAAGAAAAAGCAAAATACGAAGTAGCGACAAAGCCCGAAACAACCCCGGCCATGTTGCTAAACCTGGCAATAGACAAGGGGGCTGATATTGAGAAATTGTCTCAGCTTATGGAACTTCAAATCAAATGGGAGGAAAGGGAAAGCCGGAAAGCGTATGTTTTGGCAGTATCAAAGTTCAAAGCGGATCCGCCTGACATATACAAGGACAAAATCAACAAACAATTTGGTTCAAAGTATAGCTCAATAGATGCCTTGGTCAATCCGACAATTCCATTTCTGAGCAAACAGGGCTTATCTCATAGCTGGGATTATGGTACAACGGAAGGTGGGTGGCCTTCTGTGACTTGTATTTTGTCTCATAGCTGTGGATACTCTCAAGCTGTTACCATGTCAGCACCGCCGGACATATCAGGTGGTGGGAGTAAAAATCCAATCCAGCAAATCAAATCAACACAGACATATCTCAAGATTGCAACTTTTGAAGCTGTTACCGGACTGGTTAGTAAAGAAGCAAATCTGGACGATGACGGAAACGCTTCTGGAGACAATTATCTGGACGATAAACAACTCAGCACAATAACCGATTTCGTCAATGCCAAAAACGTGAATCTTCCAAATTTCCTTAAGTTTATGAAAGCCGAGTCACTTGAAACGATTTTAGCGAAAGATTACAATAAAGCCGTTTCCGCGTTGAAAGCGAAGAAGGAGCCAAAATGATAAAAATAGACTGCGAGCAATTAAGTCCTGAATGGTTCCTTGAGAAAGTCGGCAAGCCAAGTGCTGGCAGTTTTGACAAGATCGTAACGTCAAAAGGTGAACCTTCAAAACAACGTGAAAAGTACCTCTACCAATTAGCCGGGGAAACGATCGCCGGAATGAAAACTGAAACCTATTCTAACGAAGCCATGAAGAGGGGAATTGAGCTTGAAGCCGAAGCCAGAGACCTGTTTATGATGATTACTGATTTAGAGGTTACACAGGTAGGGATAATCTATCCAGACGCAGGGAAGGCCTATGGGTGTTCGCCTGATGGCATAATTGAGGACAGTGCCGGACTGGAAATCAAATGCCCATTGATTCATACTCACGTTGACTATTTACTAAGGGGTATTCTTCCTACGGACTATGTCCAGCAGGTGCAGGGTTCGATGTTGGTTACGGGGTTTAATTGGTGGTTTTTCTGCTCATATTTCCCTGGGCTTCCACCACTGATCATAAAAGTTCCCCGGGATGGTGTGTTTATCGAGAAGTTACGCACAGAATTAGAAAAGTTCTGCCTTGATTTAGCAATCGTAATCAACAAACTCAAGGCGATGATATAGGAGGTGGGATGTGATAGTAACAACAAAAAAGCTGATGAGTAAAAAACCCTGCGAAAAATACACAAAAGCAATCGTGTCAAAACTGCTCGGCAAGGGAAAGACATTGCTTGAGATATGCGATTTAGATATTCCTGCAAAAGATAGAATCTGGGCTGTGACAAAATTCCTGGATGATACTACAAACAGAACTTTTGCCATCTGGTGTGCGAAACAATGTAAGGCAGATGGTAAAGAGGTTAAAGAATACATAAAAGTTATTGAAAGATTCTATAAGGGCAACGCAACACGGGAAGAGCTTGATGTGGCATACAGGGCGGCATACTGGGTGGCAGACAGGGTGGCAGACAGGGCGGCAGACTGGGAAAAAATGAGAGAAAAGCAAATTAGAAAGCTGAAGAGTTTGGTAAAACAAATAGCAAAGAGAGGGCTGGAAAATGAAAGACCTATATAGGGAAAAAGCTGACGAATTAGCAGATGAAGAATACGAAAAAGAATTTTACGAACTTCCACAGAATATTCAGGATGAAGTTCACGAAAGAGCAATGAATGAGGTCAATGATGGGTTGTGTGATTATGCTGATAATCTGAGGAAAGCAAAAAAGGAGGGGTTATGAACATACCAGGCACTAAATGGGAAGTATTGTATGAAGGTAACAGGGACGGAATGGATATATCTATCGGGAAATGGAATGAGCAGGACGAAATTTACTTTACAGTAAGAGGACTAAAGCCATACGATATCGTCGGTAGCGATCTTGAGTTCGGGATGTCTATTCCAAAGTTGTATGATATTCTTGCTAAAGCTGGTGAAAAAGAAAACAAAGAATTTTCCGATAAATTGTTTGAGCAGATGGTTGGCATAGTACAAACACACAATGCAACACTCAAGGAATATGAAAAGGTTTAAATTTGGACTATTCTCGTGAGGCAAAGGGGCGACAATGCAAGTTTACCTGACAAAAACCCAAACCGGACTAATTCCTGCTGATAAGGAAACAGAGGCGTGGTACAATAAAATAAAATCCGGTGAAGTGGTTAGTTCGGATTTCAAGAAAACGAGAAACTATCAATTCCTTAAAAAATGGTTTGCCTTACTTAACGTAGGTTTTGATAATTGGAACCCGGGTGAGGTTAACTCTAACTACGGAATACCTGAAAAGAACTTTGAACGATTCAGGGAAGATGTTACCATTCTTGCCGGATACTTCCATACCGTTGTCAGGTTGGATAGTAGTGTAAGAATTGAAGCTAAAAGCGTAGCATTTTCAAACATGACAGAGGAAGAGTTTTCGGCTCTTTATAATAAGACAATCAATGTACTCTTGAAGCGTGTTTATAATAGCACATTAACAAAAGAAGAACTTGAAAACATCGTAAACCAATACATGGCGTTTGCATAATTTA
>JAUSPI010000261.1 GCA_030655775.1 Syntrophales bacterium | reverse complement strand
AAACCTTTTGTTCAGGCTCGCCGATCGTTCCGGTAATTGCAAGATAGCATTTTATGTTATTCTGCTTGAGGATATCGTAAAAAATCATAGCATGTTCTAGTCGATCACCGGTTACAAACTGGTCAAGAAAGAAGACCCTCTTAAATTTTCCTGCCTGTTCGGGATCCCCGCCGGTGCTCTCTATAGATTCCCCATAAATAAACTGCATCGTGGCCTGTTCCAGAGTCAGCTTACAAATAACGTTTACCAGCGGATTCCGGGTTAAAATAATTATATAGTCAATTTTATTGCCCCGGAGACCATTACTGGCGATCTCCAGATTTTTACGAGTAACAATGGCCCGTCCGTTGCCGGTCTTGGAAAGATCATTGAAATCAGGCATGTAGGGATACTTACTGATAGCTACATTTTCAAGAAACGCATCCTTCGATTGAGCGGCCCTCAATATTTCTGGCTGGCTTTCGTCAAGGTTTTCTGTCTTAACATAGAGACCACATAACTCAAACGCGCAGTAACTTCCGTCAAAACCGACTGTACCTCCATCATCACCAATCATTTCCCAGCTTTCCTTCGGCATCCTTGCCAGTCTCCGGCACAGGGTTGTAGTCTTGCCGGTAGCCGTAAGACCTGAAATTGCTGTATGTATCTCTTTTAGCTCAGGCCGCTCAGTCTCCTGGTCATAGACCCATAAAAAGTCCTTCCTTGCGCCGGCATGTAGAAAAATGCCAGTCTTGTCGATAGCCCTAACCCGCCAGTCTTCAAACTGAAAAACTCCCTTCTTGCCTTCACCAAGATATGTCGAATTTCTGCATATCTTGACCTGGTCGCCCCTCTTCTCACCCATCATCAGCCGGATCGAAATATCTTTATCTATCAGCCTTTTCGATTTGTTGTATTCAAAAGCTATGTCGGTGAAGAAGATAATGGTGTAAGTTGGATCTTCCACAATCTTAGCAGACGGGCAATCCAGGAGAAGCTCAAGCCCGTATGCAAGGTGCGCATACTTTTTGGGAATGATAAAACGAGCAGTGATTCCTTCCCGGCCGTCACCAACCATGGTATCGAGAGAAATGATCTTCTCCTTGCCCAATATTTCTACGGCCTGCTTAGCCAGGGCCTCTTCCTCTTCACCGAACTCATGGTCAACACTATTTTTGGTATGAGGAGCGGCCCTTGACATTGGCTCAGAATCTGCGGCTATCGAGCCAATCTGTGTTTGTATAACCCCTTCCTGTCTCAAAGCGAGCTGTTTGAGTTCATCTAAAGGAAGTCCCTCAATTAGACGCCCATCCTTTTTGGCCTCATCATATATCTGCTTAGCCGCCAATTTGAAATAATTCATTCCGTTACCCCCGTTACTCAGATTTTTTCTTTCGTATATAGAATAAATTAAATAGTCCTAAACCTCAACATAAAAATTTAAGAAAAGGTTAATCCCGAAAATAGACATTGACCCTTCCAATACAGTAGGACAGGCGTCCCGCCTGTCCATAATGGTGAATCGCTTAGACAGCCGAGACGGCTGTCCTACGGGACGGGGAGGACAGTCTTTATTTTCAATGTCTATTTTAGGGTTAATAAAAATAGTAGCTTTCTTGTGTAAATTGTATTAGATATTAAAGGTTCTATATCAAATTATAATGATACAAAGAGGAGATTATGAGATTCGATATTGCGAGAAGGAGCAGCGGCCTTACTTATGAAATACGGAACATCGTAAATATAGCGAACAAGATGAGCGATTACGGCATCGAGGTTATCTGGGAAAACATAGGTGATCCCGTGGGAAAAGGGGAGAAGATACCCGAGTGGATGAAAGAGGTCTTGACGGACATCTTACAAGAAGATCGTTCATACGCATATTCACCTACAAAGGGAGTTGACGAAACCAGGAAGTTTCTTGCGGAGCTGGTAAACAAGAGGGGAAAGGCAAAAATAGACAGCGAAGACATTATATTTTTTAATGGTCTTGGTGATGCCATTGCACGAACGTATGGCTCCATGCGTGTCGATGCACGGATTATCATGCCTGAGCCGACCTATTCCACCCACCTGCTTGCGGAGGTTCTGCATGCTTCCTTTCCTCCAAATACCTACCAGATGGACCCACATAATAACTGGTGCCCGGATATTCATGAAATGGAACAGAAGGTGAAAAGCCATAAATCAATTGTCGGCATCCTTGTCATCAATCCTGATAACCCGACCGGTTTTGTTTATCCTGAAAATATCCTCAAACAGATTGTGAAAATTGCCAGAGAAAACGATATCTTCCTCGTTTTCGACGAGATGTATAATAACATTATATTCAATGGAGTCGAGACTGTCCCGCTCTCCGACATCATCGAAGACGTACCAGGTATCAGCATGAAGGGTATTTCCAAGGAATTCCCCTGGCCAGGCGCCCGGTGCGGGTGGATAGAGGTGTATAATGCCGACAAGGATGAGGCTTTTGACACCTTTATCAACACTATCTTGAACCAGAAGATGGCGGAGGTTTGTTCCACGACATTCCCCCAACTGGCCATTCCGATACTCTTCGACCATCCCAAGTATCAGCAATACCTGGAGTCCCGTATCAAACGGTATGAAAAGCTCTCCAACATAGCATATAATATCCTCAAAGATGTTCCGTATGTTATAGCCAACAGGACAAATGGTGCTTTTTACATGACTGTAGTATTCAAGGAATCAGTTCTCGACAACGGACACGCACTGCGGATAGATCAGTCTGATATAAAACAGTTTATTGAAAAAATCGTAAGTGAAAAGATTGAACCCGATAAACGCTTCGTGTACTACCTTCTCGGTGCCACAGGAATATGTGTGGTACCTCTCACATCATTTTTCACCCGGCTACATGGTTTCAGGCTAACTTTGCTGGAAAAAGACGAGGCCAAATTTGAGTTTACCATAAGGAAAATTGCCGAAAAAATCGTGGAGTATGTCGAGTCGTCATAATATTTTTGTTATTGAATTACTAAATGTTTATTTTAAAAAGCTGATTAAGTCCTTTTCTGCTTCATCATATATTTCGTCAATGTTTTTCTGAATGTTGATCGTGTGCTCAATCGCTGTTGCTGTTTTGCAGTAATGTTTAATATCATCCAGAGACAAGATTTTGCCTTTTTAGAAAAATGTAAACCCGTCCCCAATTAGTTCCGC
>JAUSPI010000260.1 GCA_030655775.1 Syntrophales bacterium | reverse complement strand
ATGGACTGCCCTGATTCGCTCTTGCTGAATTTCATCCTTCATGAACACCTCCTAAATGAGTTTTTGTGTTCATGAGAATGACATGGTGACTATTCGATTTTCAAAGAACAAATACTACTATGTTATGGCACCTTGTTGTGTCCACGATGTTGTGGCACTCAACATGTAGATGATAAGAATAGCATTAATTGATCACGATACGGATGGTCGTAATGGATTTTTATTAAAGTGTAAGAATGAAATGCACTATTAGCTACCTGATTGCAATTCCTACCCGAATGTCGATCCGGTGGATATCTTCAAAATGTATCCCGTGAAAGGACAACCGCATTTGAAATTGGACATAACTTCCGATAAATACAAAGGATTAACCACCGACCAGGCAAAAGAAAAGTGGCATAACGAAGGTTATAACAATCTTCCGTCTTCAAAACCTAAAAACTTTTTCTCCATTGCCCTGGGGGTTGTCAAAGAACCCATGTTTATACTTTTAGTTGTTTGCGGCACTTTGTATATGGTGATGGGAGATATACGGGAAGGGTTAATGCTTCTGGGCTTTGTATTCGTAATCATGGGGATCGAATTCTTTCAAGAAAAGAAGACAGAAAAGGCCCTCGATGCATTAAAAGACATGGCAAGTCCCAGGGCTTTGGTAATCAGGGATGGCAAGGAAACACGAATTGCCGGTTTTGAAGTTGTAACCGACGACATTATTGTATTGCAGGAAGGCGACAGGGTTCCTGCAGATGCCACCGTGATCCATTCGGTCAGTTTAATGGCCGATGAATCATTACTTACAGGAGAACCGGTACCCGTTAGGAAAAACGATTGGGATGGCGTTGAAAAAATCATTCAACCTGGTGGTGACGAGTTGCCCTTCGTTTATTCCGGCTCCATGATTGTTCAGGGCAACGGAATTGCGCGGGTAACCAGCATCGGGATCAATACCGAAATCGGAAAAATCGGCAAGGCGCTGGAGGGCGTAAAAGAAGAACCCACCAGGTTAAAACTGGAAATGGGATCGCTGGTGAAAAAACTTACGATTATAGCCGCTGTACTCTGCGTTTTGGTAATCGTTGTTTACACGCTTACCCGTGGAAGTCTGGTTGATGGGTTCCTCGCAGGAATAACGCTGGCTATGGCTGTGTTACCGGAAGAATTTCCTGTAATTCTCACTGTATTTATGGCCCTTGGGGCATGGCGAATGTCAAAAACTAAAGTGTTGACCAGAAAACCGTCGGCAATAGAAACGCTTGGCTCGGCGACAGTTCTATGTACCGATAAGACAGGTACACTTACCCAAAATAAAATGACAGTTTCAAGTCTCTATAACGGGAAAGATTTTCTATCTGTAGGAAAAGCTAATGAACTTAATTCGGAATTTCATGAAATAATTGAGTATGGCATTCTTTCGAGTCAAACTAATCCTTTTGATCCCATGGAAAAGGCAATTACCGGTATGGGTGATTTATACCTGAAAGAAACCGGACATATTCATAAGAATTGGGAAATGATGAAAGAATACCCTCTTTCCAAAGAATTGCTGGCTATGTCGCGTGTATTTTCATTTAAAGAAACACAGGAAAAAATAATTGCAACAAAAGGAGCGCCGGAAGCTATTTTTGATCTTTGTCATTTGGATGAAGAAAACAAAAAACGTCTGTCATCGGCCGTTGAAGAATTAGCCGCAAGCGGATTAAGGGTGATAGGCGTTGCTAAAGCAAAAATTAACGCAAAAGGTTTACCTGAAATTCAGCACGAATTTACTTTTGATTTTATTGGTTTAATAGGGCTGTCCGATCCTATTCGCGAAAATGTTAAAGAAGCTGTAAGCGAATGCTTTAAAGCCGGTATCAGGGTGATTATGATTACAGGAGATTACCCGGTAACAGCCAAACACATAGCCATGGAAATAGGTCTTGTAAATCCTGAAAGGTGCATTACCGGTCAGGATTTACAGACAATGACGGATGATGAATTATGCGAAAAGATAAAAGAAATAAACGTTTTTGCCAGGGTGGTCCCGGAACAAAAACTTAAAATTGTAAATGCATTAAAGAAAAATAACGAAATTGTTGCCATGACGGGAGATGGAATCAATGATGCCCCTGCTCTTAAATCGGCTGATATTGGAATTGCCATGGGCGAAAAGGGTACCGATGTTGCCAGAGAAGCTTCTTCGCTGGTGATCATGGACGATAACTTTTCATCCATTGTAGGAGCCATAAAAATGGGCAGGCGGATCTTTGATAACCTCCAAAAAGCCTTTGGATACACATTTGCTATCCATGTGCCCATTGCCGGATTATCCTTAATTCCGATATTACTGGGTAATTTCCCACTGATTTTATGGCCGGTGCATATTGTTTTCCTCGAATTAATCATCGATCCGGCATGTTCCATCATATTTGAAGCCGAAAAAGAAGAGAAAAACATAATGAACAGGCCGCCCAAGAGAATAGATGTCCCCTTTTTTGGAGTCGATAAAATCTTGTTCAGTTGTCTGCAGGGTGCAGGTATCCTTATCATAACCCTTGCCGTTTATATCGTAGGTCTGCAACTCGGGTATGTCGCTAAAGAAGTCCGGGCAATGGCATTTACCACGTTAATTGTTTCAAACATCGCGGTCATATTAACGAACCGGTCATGGACCGACAACATATTTAAGATTATAGCCACACCCAATAAAGCTGTATTATGGGTTGTAGGCGGGGCCATTTTCTTTCTGGCACTCATTTTAAATATTCCGTTTTTTCTGGATTTATTCCAGTTCAACAAACTGACATTGATTAATATCGTCACTTGTAGCTCAGCGGGATTGACAACCATCGTTTGGTTCGAAGTCTATAAAATGTTTAAGCTGAGAAAGCATATCGCGCTTTAAATATCTCCCGGCATTTTCCTGTAAACTTTGCTGATTTTAACCCGTAATCTTCAATCTCATTTAAAGTGTGAGATTGAGGACTTGTAGGTGGCGTCAATAACCGGCACCGTCTACATTTTCATCTGTCTCACCTGATTAGTTCGGGTTGAAAGCTGCTACACAGCCACCGTCTCCTAAAATCACGACTTCAATAAACTATCGACAGACACCTAATATGATTGACATCGTCGCTAAATAGATATAGGCGGTTTCCGCCGCGACTCCGCGACGGAGCGCCATCCCTTCGAGATGCGCTACGACAAGATCGAAACCGTGGATTAGGGATCGTACAGCCGGGTTCTGGATTCGGCCAGCCAGTTGGAGGTGCTATGGGAGGGGTGGTAAGCAGCGAGAAAGTCTGGCAGGAGAAGGCCTTGAAACAGCTATAGAAAGTCGAGAAGATATAGACCGTTTCCAATTATGGCTATAAGATGGCAGCTAAGATGCATATCTCTTCCTTGATTCCGTGGATGAAGGACGTCACCCTAAATCACATTGACATGCAACAAAAATTCTCCTATATTGCCAACATAAAAGGGAAACACTGATCAAAGCTGATTTGCGGCACATACTGATAATCATGCCGTGCCGATTCATCTTAATTCAATAAAGAATAATGGATTATCGTACGACGGACGTGAAACTTCGTGTAATCCACACTTTATAAACGCATAATGTTACAGGTAAGCAATTATGGGAAAGCAAGAAATAATCAAAATCATCAGAAACAGCAAGCCCGAGATGGAAGCCCATTACGGAGTCCAGCGGCTCGGCTTGTTCGGCTCCTATGTCAGGGAGAAGCAGAAAAAGCATAGTGATATCGATACACTCGTTGCCTTCAACCGTGATATCGATCTCTTCGACTTTTTGGACCTGCGCGAATATCTTGAAGGCCAGCTCCATGTCAAGGTTGATCTGGTCATGGAATCCGCGCTGAAGCCGGCCATTGGTAAACGTATTCTGTCCGAGGTCGAATATGTCTAAGGGGCGGGAGCTCTCCGATTACCTCCAGGAGGAGTGAAGTCATGAAACCGATCAGACTCACACACCATGCCCGAGAGCAATGTGTGGAACGCGGCGCAAGCGAAGATGAGGTAAAGCAGGCCGTCATCAATGGTTCCCGCGAGACTGCCAAAAGTGATAGAATCCTGTGCCGATACAACTTTTCCTTTGGACAATCCTGGCACGGAAAGAGATATCAAATAAAGCAAGTTGCCCCTGTCATAAAAGAAACAGGGTTCATCCGACTAAAGCGTACTTCGTTTCGTGAAGGGCCATAATTTTCAGTTTGAAGAATTCCATATCTCTAAAGCCGTAAGCCATTCGTTTCATGGTTTTGATTTTGTTGTTTGTGCCTTCCATGGGTCCCGATGAGAT
>JAUSPI010000259.1 GCA_030655775.1 Syntrophales bacterium | reverse complement strand
TTTCGACTTGACCCACGGCCAAGAATAGTGGCGATTTCTCAAATGATAAAAACCGACATGGAGTCTTTTTTCAGAGTGAAAGGTACAGAAATTGAAGTTGTATATAATGGTGTCGATACCTCTCGATATAACCGTAATTTATATCATGAGCTTAGGGGCCCGCTTCGAAAGCAATTGGGGATAAAAGAGGACGATGTCGTTTTCTTATTTATTTCATATGACTTGAAAAAAAAGGGAATAGAATCCCTCGTAGAAGCAGCATCCAAACTGAAAATTTCCGGAAAGAACAATTTTAAAATCATAGTTATAGGTGGGTTGCCTTATGGATCTCTTTCAAGGCAAATCAAAAATCTCAATCTTGAAGATATGATAATTTTTACTGGACAGATTCGCTCCACGGAAGAGTATTACGCAAACAGCGACGTGTTTGTCCTTCCGACATATTACGACGCATGCTCCCTCGTTGTAATAGAGGCAATGGCATGCGGTCTTCCGTCAATCACAACAACAGCCAACGGTGCCTCCGGTATTATAACGGACGGTGAGAACGGTTACATAATTACTCATCCTCCTGACCCGGCAGATCTGGCGGACAAGATGAATTTATTGATGGCTTATGAAAATCGCAAAAAAATGTCTAAAGAAGCTTTTCGTATTGGTCAGGATTATTCCACCAAAAGGAATCATCACGATATGATAAGAATATTTAATGAGGTTATAACATCTAAAAAGTAATTAAATTGTGAAGCTCCCCACCCACAGGGCGGGGCTTACGGGTGCGCTCCCGGTCATGTTTTGTGTTTCGAATTTTTATCTATGAATGGATTTATCAACAAATCGGATATTTGGACCCAAGGCCGTCAAAGGGTGAGATTGTAGAACAGAGAAATTAAAAGATGATGCGATACATTCGACTTTTTCGAAATATAACAAACTGGTGGCTGCATCTTTGGGTTAAATTTGGGTTAACTAAGGATGATCCGCTCATATTTAAGGCGCCTAACAATATTACTATAGAAGTGCCAAGAAGGCTCCTTCCTGAATTCAAAGAGATTTTCATGGAGGAATGTTATACGAAAGAATTAAAGCTAAGGATTCCAGAACGACCCACAGTAATTGATATAGGGGCTAATGCAGGCTTTTTCTCAGCATTTGCCGCTTCGCAATTTCCTGGTGCTAAAGTTTTTTCTTATGAGCCTATTGATGTAAATTTTCGCCAACTCTTACGAAATAAAGCGATCAATGAAGATGCCGACATTTTATGTTTTCCAAAGGCTGTTTGTGGAGGCTCAGGAGAGGTAGAATTAAGCTTTGATTCGAACGATAGCTTTACGACAGCTGCCAGTATTTTTGAAAAATCCGACATTAAGAATGAAACGGTGAAAGTTCCTTGTGTAAGCTTACAGGAAATATTTGATGAACATCATATAGAATATTGCGATTTGTTGAAGATAGATTGTGAAGGCGCTGAATATGAAATATTATATAAATGTCCTATAAAATACCTGCACCGTGTTGTTCAGATGGCTATAGAAGTTCATAAAGGAACAGAACCGAATCAGAATATAGAGTTTTTGGAGAATTATCTTAAGTCGAATGACTTTAGAACTCGTCGATACTCAAATCACATGTTAGCAGCATGTCGGATTGTGTGATGGTAGATGCCCGATAGAAAACGCAGAAAAACAAGAAAAGAAACTGGATAACATGCATATAAGTAAGTGAAAATGGTATTTACGTAAAACCGACATGTACCAGCAGTAAGCACTCTTGATATTTAATTGAGTATACCTTGGGCGTGGAAAAGGAATGAATTGTGTTAATAAGAGCGAAACATGTCCGTTGATGATTTAGCATATGATCAACGGCAGGCCTGACGGATCAAACGTGATTAAGTAAAGAACAAAGATCAAGAATTTTTTGTTCCTCCAAGTCTGGGTAATTCCCTATATAATATCCGTAAAAATGAATGTGCTCTATTTCTGGATATTTCTCGTATTCTTTATCAGGTACAATCTCTTGTAAATACGGCTGTCGGAGCTGGTTGCCTCCACCTGAACTTCCACGACGGAATTCGACACCGGCTTTTTGCATGGCCTTCTCAACCTTGTCGCGCAGTTCAGGGTTTGGTTCCCTTAGCACCAGATTAAAGGCATAGTTGCAGCTTCCCTCCAAGTCAAAATCGGTTCGGTATTTGCTCGAGTCAAGATTTTCCAGAAAGATTTGAAAATTTTTTATACGCTTAACATTATTATCATCCAGGCGCTTGAGCTGGCTCCTTCCAAGGACTGCCCCTATTTCCGTATTACGCACGTTGTACGCAGGATACGCAAAAATAAAATCAGGGGAAAGATCAGGATGTTCATCAACGGGTCAGCTTAGCATAGTGGGGATTTGTAAATAGTGAATTGGGGTATAATAGCGAAATTGATTGGAATTTACGCAATGTGTTCGTGTTTAAACAAATTGTTGGCTTTGGATCATCCATCGGTCGCTGGAAACCCGAGCTTGGCAATTATGTATGACCAAATGTTCTCAATGCTGTACCAAGTGTTGCACCAATCAGCTCCTGCATCAGCGATCCGTTTTCGGTAATCTTCATGAGTATGCAGGAAAAGCAGGAACGCTTGTAATTGCGATACGTTGGCAAAGGGGATATAGTGGACAAACGGGGTAAAAAACGTTTTGATGGGTTCGTTTTCCTCCTCAAATAGAAGACACCCGCTGGCTATGGTTTGCCATACCCGTCCTGTCAGGACTCTTTGGCTGGGATCTTTGTCGGTCGGTGTACGAGAGAAGAGAAATTTAACACAATCCTTGAATCCCGAAGGATTCTGGCATACTCGTACATATCCGGACATTCGTCAGCTATCCTTGCATGGGGGATTACACATGTTGTCATCCTTTGTTGCGAGGCAATTTTCATAACATGTGAGAGCCAAAAAGGCCTTAGAGCGCTTTCATAGGTTCCCATGAAAGAGATATCGAAGCGCTGGTCCTTTTCCCTATAGAATCGTAATCGGTTGAGCGGAATGGGAATAAGAACCATCTTTTCTCCGAAAGGGGCACATAAAGCCGACGGATCGCCGGGAGCACTATGCAGTAAGAGATCGCATTGCTCCGCCCAGTAATTTGCCATTTTTCTGCCCAAATCTCCATAGGCATCTCCGATAAAACCGACGATTTTCGCCCCGGTGATCTGCCTGAATTCATTGAGCAGATAGGGGTTGACCGTATTTTGATTGCCTATGTAGTTGGCATCAAACAAGATTACATGGGGCCTTGTCTTTGCTATATATTCCCTTAATTCTTGGAGACGTTTTTGTGCTACACTGGTATCTTGGGGTAGATTTGGATATGAAATCAAATCCGTATAAAACATTTCGGCTTGTATTCCTACTTTCAGCGCCGTTTTGACAAAATAGTCCTCATATTCGTTTTCAATATATCGCTTATCGTTATTGATAAACTGCGGGGCAAGGAAGCATAGTTTAATATCTCGATAACTGTCAACAGAGTGGTTGTGTTTGTAACTGTATTGTTCGCAGAAGGGTGGAATGCCTTGACCTTTAGTATGGAAGTCGTCAAAACATTTATCGATATGCATCCGGATCTGTTCATCTAGAACAAAACGTTCATCCTCTTCTAAAAGAATATTCATATCGATAGTGCGTGCATAAAAAGAGAAAATATCCGCAGAGGTCGAATACCATTTCTTACGATATGTTATCTTGCCAAGGCGAAAGAGTAGTTTTTTGAGCCGGTAGAGAAAGTATTCCCGAAGATTCAACTGCATTAATGTCACTCCATTCCCAAAGTATAGTATTAACCCAAGCTTAACCCCATTCTGAACACAACTACAGTAATGTCGGGTAGTTGAAGCTGAATGAGCAAATTTATGGTCACTACATTTGTTTACATCTCAACCTTCGTACGCTTCAGTGGAACACTGGTAATCCCCAGCGCACTATACACCTCCACCTGCCCTAGTGTCGGGATACTGCAATAACGAAGGTGAACCATTTTACCATCCGCAGTGGGAAGATGAGTGCTGAGGGCTATATGCGTCTGGAGCAGGGAACGAACAGTGCCCCACCGATGAGATTGATGCCGGCCTTGCGTAAATGCTGCTGGATGTAGTTCAACAGGTGATACGCAAGGATAGAGATAAAAAATGCCCCTCTATACGGTCTGCCTTTCTGTGATGGATGGAACGAAGCCCCAGCTCACCCTTTAAAACAGCGAAAGGTACCCTCCACCGATGTAAGCATGACATAGAGTGTGACCATATCTTGTTTCTTGAAAGATCCATCCTGTCTGTGCGTGTAAAGTAACTGCCGTCATAGGGTTTGCCAAGTTACGATTGATCAAAATCCCACGTTATTTTAACAGCCTTGCCCTTATGCTCTTTTACATCAACAGAGAATCCCTCCCGGCAACAATTACCTAATAGGTGTAAGAAAAGATCAATAGTTAAATTATCCGGCAAAATATTTCCGAGCTCTTAAGAGCCGCCCTGGTGTTCCAATATCAATCAAATCGCCGTCAGTAACGAATCCGTAACAACCAAGATCAATGATATTGGGGAAGAAATCATATTCCAGGGAAAAACGTTTTTCTTGAGGCATGTGCCGTACGAGGTCCCGTTGCATAAGATATATGCCCGCATTGATGAATCCCATCCCGCCACTTTCAACTTTTTCCATAAAGCTCGTTATTTGCTGGTTGCTATCTATATTAACAACTCCATAATCTCTGCCCTGCTGTGGTCTGACCAGCACAACTGTCAGAAGACCCTCTTTTGCATAATGAAAATTAAAGAGTTCTGCATAATCCGTTCTACATATCGAGTCTCCGTTTACAACTAAAAATGACGAACTCTTTATCAGCGATGCTGCTCTTTTGAGAGCTCCACCGGTTCCTAAAGGTTTATCTTCCTCGGAAAACTCCACATGATAATGTGTCTCAGCAAAATATTCCTGTACCTGTTCCTTTAAATAACCAACACACAAGATAAAGTGTTTAAAACCGTATTGCAGAAGATCATCCATCAGTATTCTAATGAATGGTTTACCATCGACATCAACTAATGCTTTTGGCATATTACTGCTGACTGCTTTCAGTCTCCCTCCTTTCCCTCCGCAGAGAATAATAACACTTGTGTTTTCTTTTTGAAGTATCATAATTTTTTACAGAAACAATCCAAAGAAATGATCAAATGTTGTTCTTAATAAAAATCCTGTGTAGAATACATAATCACCTGTGTGCCCAGATTTTCAAAATGAAAGGGAACATACAGCAGGTCTTTCAATGCTTCCTTCACCCGATTCTGGTCTTCGGGTCGGACATAAAAGAGGAAAAACCCTCCTCCTCCAGCACCAAGCAACTTGCCACCCAGAGCACCTGCGCCACGCCCAGCTTCATATATCTTATCTAATTTTTGATTAGTTATCATTGAGGTCAAATCTTTCTTGATTTTCCATGATTCGTGGAGGAGTCTGCCAAAATCATCAAGGCTATCATTTTCTGAATTCAGAATATTAACAGCCTCATCTGTCATTTCCATCATAAGATCCAACTCTCTTTTCTTCGAATGCGACACTTTTATTTGTTCACCAGCAATTTCCGACGCATTTCTGACAAGCCCTGTGTAGAAAAGCATAAGACTATCCTGCAAACTGTTCAACTTATCCTGTTTGATAGTTATCGGGGTTACGTAAAAATTTCTATCTCCGCCAAACTCAATCTTATTCATTCCCCCAAAAGCGACAGACACCTGATCCTGCGAGCCAACGTTCTCATTGAGAATCGACTGTTCTATATATATGGCCTCTCGTGCCAACTGTCGCTTAGTTACCATCTTCCCAGTCAATGCATAGAGGGCATTAAGGAAACCAACGGTAAAGGATGAACTAGAAGCGATACCCGAACGGGCAGGAATGTCACCTGTGTGCACCATTTCAATTCCATCACCGATATTCAAAAAACGGAGGCATTCCCTGACAGACGGATGCTTAATTTCTGAAAGACTGTTTACTTCTTCGCGCAACGCATATCTGATAAGGTATTTATTATCGAAATAAGGTGGCAAATAACGGCAACTAATATAGCAATACTTGTTGATGGTAGTATTTAAAACAGCGCCGCCCTTTTCTTTATAGTAAACAGGGTAATCAGTGCCGCCGCCAAAAAAAGATATTCGAAAAGGTGTTCTGGTAATAATCATAGCGTGTTCCTATACCACTCTACGGTCTTCCTAAGACCTTCTTCAATTGGAGTTTTCGCTTCAAATCCGAGTAGACGTTTTGCTTTTGCCGGATCAATAAGTCGTTTTGGTATCATGGTCGGCTTGGATGCGTCATATTCTACCTTTGCATTTTCATACCCATCAACTTTAATAATGAGATTAAGTATGTCTTGAAGGCAATACTCCTTCCCGCTGGCGATGTTTACAACATTAAACCCCTCCATTTCTTCCATAGCCAAAAGCAAGCCATCGATAAGATCATCTATATAGATAAAATCCTTTATGTCTTTACCATCACCCCAGACACTAATAGGAGCATGTCGCTCAACGACCCGACGTATTAACGCAGGCAACACATGTGAAGTTTCCCACTCAAAGTCATCCATGGGGCCATAGACATTAGCCGGACGAACAATGACCGTCTGCATTGGCTTACCGATCTTAGTCGAGTACATCTGACACATAATTTCGGAAAAGCGTTTCATCCAACCGACAACAAAATACTTCTCAAAGAATTCAAAGTTGGCATCATCTTCTTTGACAGGATAATCAGTGGCAGGATAGACAGTGTTACTACTAATAAACAATACCTTTTTCACCTCAGCCGCATAAGCAGCTTCAAGCATCAATGAATTCATTATAATATTCGGTGTCAAATGCGCCAGAGGAGTCTTTTCCATAACAGCCGCGCCCGACGTGTTTGCAGCGCAAAGAAAAATATAATCCATATCCTGACATATTTTGTGACAGTCTTCCGGTTTCTGCAAATTACACGTTATATATTCGACACTATCATCCGCTGTTTTCACTTTTTTCTTGTGTAAAGTAGCCCTTACATTGGCTCCCATATCCAGAAGACGCTTTATTAGATTTGACCCGACAAATCCAGCTCCGCCCGTTATGAGAACATTTTTTCCCTTAAACATTTTTTTGCTCCCCCTTAATCCACAAAATGTCCTATTTCATCCCTTTGAGAAAGTATGGGTGTTTTGATAGGCCACCAAATCTTAAATTTTGGGTCATTCCATTTTATTGTAAATTGACTTGATGAATCATAATAAGAAGACTGCTTATAGTAAAAAATGGACTTTTCGCTCAAGCATAAGTGACCATTGCCATGTTTTGGCGGCACTAATACCTGATGTTTGTTTCTGTCGGACAGTACAAATGACTGCCATTTCCCGAAATCCTTTGATTGTTCATCGTAATTTATTACAACAAGATAAAACTTTCCATGCAGACATGAAATTAGTTTCCACGTACAATCGTCGCCATGGATTCCCTTGATCACCCCTTTTGTGGCAATAGAGATATCATCCTCCACAAAATCAATATCAATCCCTTTTGACTTGTATGATTTCTCATTATACAGCTCTAAGTATTCCCCCCGGTGATCTTCAAAGCCAACAAGCTTTATCAAAAGAACTCCGTCCAGTTTGGTTTTTTCAACTATCATGCAGTATCCATTATCCTTCTTCTTTGAAATAGAAGTGCGTCAGTTTTCACCTAAGGTGAAGTTTGAAAATACGATTTTCAATGCTGTATTGGTAAAAAGCCTGCCGCAGTTTGACGAAAAGTTTATTCGGCGGAATGATCTGAATCATCCAGATCGCAAGTTTGTCAAGCGGAAACGGCAACTTGGCAATAATTGCACCTAACAAATAAATGTTGTATCGGACATTTTTTTCCTTTTCGGAAAAACATTTGAGCGTGGTAGGCTGGGAACAACCCTCCATATCGCTTTTGTGGGTTGAGGCGTCGATCAGATTATGTTGAATACAGTAATCATATAAAACGGTTCCTTTCATGGGAACGGTTGTAGAATAGCTCGCATAAGTAACCTTACTTTTTTTATTTATCGAAATTGATAAGAGGTCATCTTCCAGGGTAGATTCGGGAGCGGCCAACATATAGTTCACCCAGGTATTAATACCGAAATCATTGATTGTCTTAATTCGTCGAACAATATCCACCTTTTTCATCTTTCTGTTAAGAATTTTTCCCCTGACATTTTCAGATGTACTGTCTACAGAAAGATGAACCGAATAGCACCCTGCCTTTTTTAATAAGAAAAGTAACTTTTCGTCCACAGTATCAAACCGGAGATAACAATTAAAAGGAATGCCTACGCGCTTTGAATAAATATCGGAAAATTCTTCAAGCCATTCATCCGCCTTCGGAGCGAACAGATCATCCCCAAACTTAATAAAATCGGTACGATATCTGGATTTTACATGCTCTATTTCGCGGATAACTCTTTCTACTGAAAAACGGCGTACATATTTCCCTTTTCCGCGATAAAGACTACGGTAGTAACTGTTGCAACAATAGTTACAACTGTATGGACAGCCACGTGAGGCATAAAATGTTTTTTTAGGGGTGTCCTTGAGAAATGAATTCCCTAATACAAGATCCCTATCAGGAAAAGGCAGGTCGTCAAGGTTGTTAATTAATGGCCTAACAGGATTTGCGGAATTGACGGTGATTAAATTAGGTACACTGTCATAAGAAATATCTTGTTCCAAACATTCAAGAAAATCCCGAAATGCAAGTTCACCCTCACCAATACAAAAAGCATCTACATCAACTTCACTGAAGATTTCTGGAAATACTGTTACATGCGGTCCACCCATTATGGACACAAAATCGTGTGACTTTTTAGCTTCTTTATGAGAGGCCACCATTTCATCAAACCCGTATATGTTTGTGGAATAAGCAACAACATCCGGTTTGTACGCCTTTACTGATTCCTCTAAATGTACCTCTGTCAATACACAAAGATGAGTCGAATGCCCTCTCTCTTTGGCAACAGCAGAAAGAAAGGACAGAGAAATATGGTCGGCAAAGTCCAACTGATATATTACAAAAAGTATTTTCATACGATCACTGGCTTCCCATCCTTAATGCCTATTTCTCATTATCACTGAAATAGTTTTTCTTTTTCAAGTACTCATCCTGATTTTCGACAAACCACCCCCATGTTTCTTTCAATCCTTCAAGAAGTGCTGTACTGGGATTGTAATCGATTGCCTTCCTCGCCAGTGAAACATCCATCACCCTTTTGGGAAAACCTGAAGGTTTGGTGGTATCAAAACGGTAATTGAAATCAAGGAATTCGTGCAAGGTTTCCACAAGTTCCCCGATAGTATAGCCTTTACCACTTCCCAGATTAATAAACGGATGATCTCCCGTGCCGTGATACAGCGCAAGAATAATGCCTTCAGCAACATCACGGCTATACGCAAAATCTCTGATGGCTGAACCGTCGCCCCACACTACCACAGGGTCTTCCTTGTTGAAGATTCGAGACATCAATGTGGGAATAACCATAGCATTCTTTGGATCGAAGTTATCTCCTGGTCCGTACACATTGCATGGCCTAACCACTGAGAAGTTGTCCAATCCATATTGAATTTTGTAAGCTTGTATCTGCATCTCAGCCATTCGCTTGGCCCATCCCGGATACATGTCCATAGGCGGACCATCATTGCCATCGTTTTCCTTAAATACTTCAGCGCTTGGATAGGCTCCAATAGAACTTGTATACACGATCTTCTGCACCTTATTCAAACGGGAAGCCTCAAGCACATTTGTGTTAAACATAAGAAGCGGCACAAAAAAGCTGGCCGGTTTCGATTTCGTTACTTCAATAGACCCTTTGATACCCGCAAGATGGAAAACAAAATCCGTATCTTTAGTTAGATCTTTGCAAAGATTGAAATCGGTCAGGTCGCCCAGAACATGCTCTGCTCTGCTATCAACATTAACATGGTCGAGAGAGACGATTTTAACATAGGCACCTGCAGCACAAAGCAACTTGACCACCTCACGTCCGATAAGACCCGTTCCGCCGGTGACAAGAGCACTTTTCCCCGAAAAACTCCTTAATACATTATCCTTTATCATATAAATCAGCACCCCTATTATGTTACTAAAACGACCTGCTCTGTCCTCCATCAGCAGCGATTGACACTCCGTTTATCAATGACGCACGCTCGGAGCATAAAAAGACCACGACATTTGCCACCTCTTCAGGAGTCCCGAGTCGACCGAGTGTAAACTGCTCGCCGAGCATTTCGTCAAAAGCCTCCGGGTCTTTATTTCTCTCTGCTTCCCATCCGGTCTTCGGAATCATGATGGCACCCGGCGCAACGCTGTTAAAGGTAATGCCCGAGCGCACAAGATCTTTATTCAAACCCAGGCATTTCATAAGACTTGTTTGAGCGGCTTTTGCCATATTGAACCACGGCCTTCCTCCACCTTCTCTGCCATAGATGGAGGTTATCGTGACAATACGTCCCCATTGTTGTTTTTTCATCCACGGAATTATCGCTTTTGTGAATTTAACGGCAACCATGGCGTTTTTATTGAAGACTTCCATCCACACATCGTCGGCAGTTTCCTCGACCACCTCTTTGCCCCAGCGGCCACCTCCACCTACATTGTTAACTAAAATATGAATAGTTCCCCACTCCTGTCGAACAGTATCAATAACTTTCTGAACTTCAGAGGTCTCTGTAACATCGGCGGCAACGCCCAGTACAGCAACGCCCTTAGCTTTGACTTCTCTGACGGTTGAGTTGATATCGGGTTGAGAGCGGGCACATATGGCAACATTACACCCTTCCTCAGCTAACAAAAGGGCTATGCTTTTGCCAATACCGCGACTGCCTCCGGTAATAAGAGCGTATTTGCCAGAGATTCCAAGATTCATTTCTATTCCTTTAATAGTGGTTCCCAGATATAATATGTGTATCCTTCCATGAATAGGCTCCCAAGATATAAGCGTTTTACTTTTATCAGTCGTATGGCTCCCCGTCGCTCAAGTTCCTGGAGATAGGGAAGTAAATTCTCCGTATATCCTCTTTTCCTGTGGAATTTTATTGCAAGATAGTCAAAAAGATCATCCTCGTCATAGAGTTCTATGGTCGGTTCGATATGTATGCATAATCGCGGCTTATTGTGAAGTAAAAACTGTATAAATTTTTCGAATTTATCAGCCAGTTGCTCAATAGCCCCGAAGGTAAATACGGCACTGTTTTGAGATAGCTGCAACGATTCATCCGGTTCAATCATGTCGAACAGGCGACCCCGTATGGTGCCTGCGTTGCTCTCTCCAATTTTATTTATAAGCTCGACGGATGACTGAACGAAATCGAGACCATGGAACTCCTTCTCCGGGAATAGGGACGCCAATAATACGAGGTTCATTCCCGTTCCACACCCAAACTCATAAATTGTGTCAAAGGGAGAAAGATACTTCCTGAAAAGCCATAAACGGAATACAGTCATGAAATCGTATTCGAATCGTTGGTTGGCGGGCATGATATAATCACCTGCATACCGAATCGGCTGGTTTTCTCTGATAAACTTAGGAATTAGCGTGTCAAGGTCTCCACCACTTTCGACAAAGGACTGAAGATTCTCAGCCCATCCATGCTCCCAAACATCTTTTCTCTCGGTGGCGCCGATAATTTGCGTGTCACCTTCTATTTTCTTCAAAACTTGGAGTATTATGTTATCGCGTTCTTTTTTGTCGAACCTACGGTATCTGAAATCCTTTCCCCTGATCATCTTTAGACATTCGTTCGGAAAATCCTCGACTGTCGTTCCGAAAGAGTGTGCAAAATCGTCAATGGTAACGTGCTGCATATCCTCTCCTTCAATATTTAACATCAAAACGGACCTTTGAATCTGTTTTCATGGCTGTAAAATTCCTCCCCGCTCAAGTCCGTAGGTTCCAGACCCAACTTTTCTTCTATTGCCCTTATAATCGTAATAGCGTTAGGATAAAAAGCGTTTTCAAGGTGCCGCGCCGTAGGGCATGGGGTGAAGGCAAATCCTACCCTCTCGATGGGGGACTTCATTCGTCCAAAGCATTTATCATAAATTCTTGCCGCAGCCTCGGCACTGAATCCACACTCCACCCAGTCGTTATCAGCAATGATACAATGGCCTGTTTTGAGTACAGATTCGACAATAAGATCATCCTCAAAGGGTGCAATCGTCCTTACGTCAACGATCTCAACATCGACGCCATTTCGAGCAAGGATTTCCGCCGCTTTCAGAGCTTCCACATTCATCCACGACGTACTGACAATGGTAATATCTTTCCCTTTGCGGGTAATATTCGCCGGTCCAATAGGTACTGTGTACGGTTTCTCGGGAACCTCCCCCGCCTGCCAATATAGCCATCGGTGTTCAAAAAAAATGACCGGATTATCGTCTCGAATTGCTGAGATTAGCATTCCCTTAGCATCATACGGCGTGGTCGGCAGAACGACTTTCAGCCCGGGAATATGGGCAAATATTGAATACATGCTTTTACTATGCTGATGCCCCTGCCCCCAGCCACGTCCGATAATTACCCGTATAACCATGGGAACCTTTAATTTCCCGCCGGAGAAATACCGATAAGAAGAAACCATGTTTGCCAGCTGATTCATCGCTAGAAGTAAAAAGTCTGCTCGTATATGGACGTGTATGGGTCTTTTCCCGTTAATGGCGGCACCAAGTCCGAAACCTGTCATGGCATCCTCTGAAAGAGGCGTGTCAAAGCACCTCTCTTTCCCAAATCTTTCGACCAGGCCATTTGTTGATCCGAATATGCGCTTATGATCTGGAACGCCCAACCCGTAGATAAAGACACTGGAATCTCTCTCCATCTCCTGAGCAATTGCCTCATTCAGCGCATCACAGTAAGTAATACTTCTCATACCAATACCCCTTCGAATAGTTCGTCGTTCCTACAGAAAGGAGCCTCTTTTGCCTTTGTTATACTTTTCATCACCTTTTCGGTGATTACACTCTCGATGTTTTTGATTTCCATGTCATTGATACCACTGGCAAGCAATTTTTCTCGCTGAAGTTTCACAGGATCACGCTCCAGCCACTTTAAATATTCTTCCCTTGATCGATATCCCGCTTCATAATCTTCACAAATACCGACATGTTCCAAGTAACGGTAGTATCTGAAGTGTAAAAAAAGCGGCATACTTGTGTCGCTCATGAGCTTTATGCCATCCTGTGTTAAATTATAAATTACCTCAACGTCGGTAGTTTCTTCACTAATCACATGACAATTGAATTTCGAAACAATGTCAGTTAACGACTCATACCCTTCACGCTCAGACTTAGGTGTGTGAACAGCAAATCCATTATCCTCGCAAATGAACAGAACAGGAAGCTTCATGAGACAGGCTGCGTTGAGACTTTCCCAAAAAACACCTTCATTAGTTGCTCCGTCTCCGAAAAAGACAGCAACGTATTTTCCATTTTTTGACATTTTATTGGCAAAAGAAGCTCCAACGGCCACGGGGATTGCACTGGCAACAATACCAGAGGAACCCATGAATCCTCCGTCAGGGTTACACATATGCATCGAACCACCTTTTCCTTTTAACAAAGCTGTGTCTTTTCCATACATCTCCGCAAAGAAATCGTTTATATTTTGTGTTTTTGCCAGATATATCGCATGAGATCTATAGGTGCCAAAAATCTGATCTTTTGCCTTTAAAGCATGACATACACCAACTGCTATGGCCTCCTCCCCCATCGACATATGCATTGGAGTCTTCATACCATCTTCGGAATAATAGTACTGAATCATTTCTTCGGCTTTACGAACTAGACACATCTTTTTATACAGTTCGATATTCAATCCTTTCATGCAACACCCCATATAACTAACATAGACAACTGCAAATCTTGAACTTCCTGAGCCCTCTTAAGCTAAATGATAGCAGCTCAAGTTTAAAAATCCCAAAGCGCCAACTGTTCCCTTACGGCTACCTCACTAAAAACCCCCTTCCAGAGCTCACTCTATCTCTCCAGTAGTCGAGCAGATCCTGCATGGTTTTTTCAAATGAAATTTGCGGCTCCCAGCCCGTATGATTTTTGAACTTCGTTATATCAGGCACCTGCAGATCAGCATCTAGAGGACGAAATCTGATTTGTTCCGTTTCAATTTGAATGTCTTTTCGTGTTGAAATGGAAATCAGATAATCAAGCATTTCTCGAACCGAACAGGAATAGGTGCCGCCTATATTATAATATTCTCCGGGAATGGGATTGACAGTAACCAGCATATAATAGGCACGAACGGCATCACGCACATCAGACCATGTACGCAGAGAATCGAGGTTTCCTGTCTTTACTACCGGCGGAATCATATCCTGCTCTATCATGGCAATTTGTTTGGCAAAGGTGGATTCAGCGAAAACATCGCCTCGCCTCGGACCTGTATGAGTAAACATGCGTGTTGTCATTACTTTCTGTCCATAGGCCTCGGCGTGAAACCTCCCTATCAGATCAGCCCCGATCTTGGAAATGGAATATGGTGATGCAGGATGAAACGAGCATTCTTCATCGATGGGCAGCTTTTCTTTAGAAACCCGGCCGAATACTTCTGAAGAAGAGCATACATGAATAACCGGATCGATATCTTTGCGACGTCTTAATGCTTCAAGCAGCCTTTCAGTGCCAAGAATGTTTGTATCAAGTGTATAGATAGGCGAAGTGAAACTTGTGGTGGGATAGCTCTGCGCCGCTAGGTGAAAAACATAATCCGGCCTACTTTCATCAACTACGTTTTGCAGGGAAACATAATCATTGAGATCCCCGTCAATGAAGTACAGTCGGTTGTTTTTATTTGCCCTATCAAGCAAATGCTGAACATTATCCAACGGACTGCGCCAGCGGCACATACCATAAATATCCCAGTCAGTCTTTTTCAATAGAAAGTCTGTAAGATGGGACCCAACCATGCCAGTTACACCGGTTATTAATACCTTCATAGACCAGCCTTAATCTAAGAGATTTTTTCTAATTAAATTATTCCTCTACTTCGTGAGTCTTATATGACAAAAAGAATAATAAATCAACTCCACAAATAAGATTTGTGGAGTTGAAAATATTATAGGAGGATATGTTTCAGAAGTATGCGTCACCGATATGAAAGAGTATCAAGATGTTGTGATGGGATACCAAAAAACCCATGATTTTTTCGATTTTTTATGTTAGACGAAACCCTTGATAAGAATGAACGTGTGATTTCAGAACGAATTTGATTCTATCAACAGGGGTTGTATATGATGCTTAAGCCAAAAATCTCCATTGTAATGCCTACGCTTAACATTGCTAGATTCATTCAAGATGCCTTAAAGAGTATAGACCGACAATCCTTTAAAGGATGGGAACTTATTGTCATGGATGGTGGTTCTACTGATGGAACACTTGATTTTGTTGAAAAATTTGCACACCCTAATATTCGAGTGTTTTCGGAACCGGATGAAGGGCCGTTTCACGCCACAATTAAAGGCTTTGAGAAGGCTCGAGGTGATTATTTCATGACTATGTGTGGCTCTGATGGCTATATTGATAGTGATTGGCTTCAGCTTTGTGTTGATGTTTTGGATTCAGATCCTGAAGTTTCTCTTGTATGGGGTATTCCTGCCCTATGTACAGAGGACGGAAATATAGGCGGGCCACATCCCGCTTTTAAACAGTTTCTAAAAAGGCGAGGCGTGATCAGTCGGCTGATGCGTATGATGGGTTGGAATCAGCATAGTTTTGCCCCGCCAAGGTTCAATCGATGGCTTAAAAAGCGGTTAGGTGCTGACGACGTTCAAAAGAAGACCTGGGTTTTCTTCTGGTTGGATACAGGGCTGTGGTTTCCTGATCTCAATATGTGTTATAGTAGATTAGTTCATGAACGTTGTACGCCGCCCTATTTACTGGGTAGCGATGTTAATGAACGTATGATGACATTTTATTTCAATTTTAATCGGCAGGGATTTTTGCCGCTTTGCATTCCACGGATTGCAAATTTTGGTCGAACTCATGCAGGACAGGTTGGAGCCGTTCGGAATTCTGAAGTACAGCGAGAAGTAACAGAGTACCTTGGCTGGGTCCGAACCTACGCAAACCAACTACGCAATGGGCATGTGTTGCATGAGTTTCGCGGGCAGGATGGGGAAGTGATAGGCCGGTATAGTTGCTGTCCGAAATGACGTACCTTTACTAAAATTGGACATCTCCTCTGCGCAGATACAAGTGGTAGAGTCCTCCGCATGCAGTCTCGCCAGCACAAGATCTTTGCTACACTTGCGATAGTAAAAAATGACACTTGTTAAATAGTTTTTAGAAATACTTCTAAATAGTTTACAGCTTTTAAATTTAACATTGATTGCCTATTATTTGACAGGTCAATATATGATAATTTTTTAACCTCATCTGTAGAATATTCCAACATATTTTCCGGTGTTCCCCTGGTAATTATGCCTAAGCCAAAATCACAATCTAATACAAACACATGTAAGTCCTTACGAATTGCCCTAAGGTAAGCGATTGTTTTCCATACGTCGCCATTCCATGTGCCGGTAAATCCTGGAGGATTTAACTTTTGAATCTCTCTGATTGATTTGGCAGGAAGTGCCGCCACCTCAGATAAAGGATTGCAGTCATGTAAAACTATAACCCCGTTTTCATTTAAATACATCAAAGCGTTCTGTACATCTGTCAATGTCTGAGAGAAGGTATGTAATCCATCAATGAAAGCAACATCCAGTCCTGTTTTAGACAAATAAATATGCTCCGTTCCAAAGAAAGTATCACTATTCGTATGAAAATACTTATTGAAGATGTTTGAGCAGTTTTTTATGTAATATCTGAGTTTTTTTGTGGGTGAGATCTCAAAATTGGGATCAACTCCCAATTTGTGACTTGCCTTTATTCTTAAAAACGTATCTCCTGCCAAGACACCTATTTCTAAATAAGTGCCCCCTTTTTTCTTATTGATGATTTTCTGAAGGATAGTGACCCTGTTCATTCGTGATGTGTTTGCCATGCTTTTTTACCTATATGTGTAATTTATATGCTTGTGTGGACAATCCATGGGAATAGATTAGATTAGATATTGCCAGATTTATGTTTCATCAAAAGCCTGGGCTATTTTGTCATCATTGAATATTCAGAAATGATGACAAACGTTTAAATGCCACCTTTAGCCTTGAGAGAGAACGTCCATGTCAATGTTATGGCTGTGTTAATCTTTTACAGCATGTACATGATATCCAAAGCACAAAAGATCCGATGAACCGCTGTCTCTCTTGCTGAAACGTGAGAGCATTCGCAGCGCGACAAAAACACTCAGTCGTTCAAGGAGACCCGGCTTGTTTTTTGAGTAACGTTTCGAAATGGACGGTATCCTGTCAATCTCCTGTGCAACATATTCGAAGAAATTACCGTTTGGGGATATATCAATAATTTTCAGACCATTCGCCGCTAAATGTATTTCATACCAATACTTATTGAAACCCGTACTGAAGTGATATGGAGAAAAATGTGTCAGTGAGCAGAATGGAGCAGTAAGAATCAAGTGACCCTTTGGTTTGATCAAACGCGAGAATTCCTTTATGGCCTGAGTAGGTTCGGGCAAATGCTCCAGGACTTCTATACACATTATGGCGTCAAAAGATGAGTCGGGTTCAGGGATAGAGGTAATATCACTAACTATGTCTAACTTTCCATAATCGAATTCCCCCATTTGCAGTCCCGCAGAGTCACCTTGTCCATCGTACTCTCCAAAGTCTTGTGAGACATAGTTCAAATGCTCGCAGAATTTGCGATACTGCTGAGTTCCCGCGCCTGCATCTAATATTCTACTGTTCTCAGGAATGGATTTAAGCGCCTCTTCTAACCAGCGTTCACGCGTACTCTCATTACTTCTGCCGACAGATGGCCGAACAGATTTTAAAAGGTTTTTTATGCTCATTTCCTTCCTTATAACCGGGAGAGCACCCACAAGCCCCGCCTGTGGGCGGGGAGCTTCACTTTACAGCTAACGGGCTAATAGATTATTTAATCATCTTAAATTCGATTCGTTTTTATTTCTAAGCAGTATGTCATCGGAATACCTGATAACAACTTCGAATTCAGATAATTCCTTAAGTAACTGCTTCAGTGATAACTGCCCCTCGTAGAGTTCCTTGTTACTGTATTCGGTATACAGATAGCGTGTGTTTTTTAGAGAGCTTCTTCCTCCCCGGATAACATCAATTTCAGCACCCTGAACATCCAGCCATATAAAGTCTATCCTGTCTATTTCTTGTTCTTTACACCATGTATCTAGTCTCTTTGTCTTTACAATTATTTCCTTCTCAAACTTACACCAGGGATGGACTATCAGATGATTCTTCGGTTTTCGGATCGATCCCGAATAGTCCCAACCTTCCGGCATTATTTTACTTCCTTGACCACCACTCATATAAAATGTTTCTTCTCCATCTCTGTCACTTATGGCGTATTCATAGAAGCTCACTTCTTTTCTATTACCGATCTTGTTTTTGAACCGTGAGGCGGCCCTTGGATCGGGTTCAAAACAGAAAATCTTGGGGGAATCGAAGATTTCCAAAAACCTGAGCGTGGTACTCCCATCGTTGCAACCAATATCCAGAATCGTCGGATTTGGCGTTAGGCCAAGTTGGCGTATAAAATCTTTGGTGATAGATGAATCGGTTACAGGTGGTTCTCCCTTAAGATAGTAATAAACAAATTTGTTGAGTTTTTTCAGCATTGAAAAGACGTCAGGTGATTTTCGACATTGTTTCATTCTCTCACCATAGTATATATAGTTGGTAGTGTATCCCGAAGAGGATTAACGTTTAATAAAGTCAAAAGGAATTTCCTGGTGCGCGCTTTCATTCATGAAACCATACAGACTTTTAAAATCCATTTGATAACCTTTTTGCCACTGTTCCAGTAAAAAGTCCTGGTGAATATTCCCGCATAAATTTTTATTTTCTTCCTGTACCTTGTTGCAGGGAATGTTTACTGTTCGTGATTTTTCGTACGCCACTCCCAGACGAAATGAAAAAAAACGACGAAATTTCTGTAATTGATCTTCGAGGGTGTTTGGTGCTGAAAAATCAAGTAGTTGCATCATTGTAGTAATTTCCTGTGTTGAAAAAAAATGGCCGTCGAGAGAGACTGGATAAGACCAATCATAAACTCCCTGATTCCATTTCCAGACAATTTTGTCCTTATCATCTATGACATCCGCCATCAATCCAGGCAAAGGTTGCTCCTTTTGAACTGTATAGCACTTTTTTAAGTTCAGTCCCATTCGTAACGTTGGAATAAATTTATCAGTATCGAATTTTACAAAATCTTTAATATCAAAATCTTCAATAAAAAGGATGTCATCTACCAGAAAAAAAACTTTTTCAGCCGTGAGCGACTCAAGAAGATTGAGGAGATCTTCGCGGAAAGAATAATCAGTACCCTGTTTTATGAATGAGATTTGATGGTTGGAAAATAATGAAATTATATCCTCATATGCTTTTTGGTGAAATGAGCTCGTTGTTTGGTATAAGACATAAAGTGGTACGGGTGAAGCAACTTTTTCGTGAAATGTTGTCAGTAGTGCATGGAGCTGAAGGGCTCTGTTTTTTGAGAAGACAACACATTCAGCCGGGTATTCGCCGGATTTATCCACCCACTGAGTTCTTGATTCATAGAGCGAAGCAAACGCATTTCTTTCCCACAGTAATGAAGTATCTTGAAGTGTTAGGTCAAAAGGTTTCAAAACGGAGTTGATGAATTTTCGCACAGTTAACATCCCCTGCTATGAACAACATTTTTTTATTG